>MGDH01000011.1:0-246238 GCA_001790855.1 Candidatus Schekmanbacteria bacterium RIFCSPLOWO2_02_FULL_38_14
GTTTAAACCCGGTATATTCATTTGAATTCCATTTAAACCTGCTTTGTTTGCTCAGTTTTCCTCCATACTCAAGCTCTATCAGGGCAATTTTATCTGGCACTGCTGAAGCAGGACCATGGATTTCAGTCTCTCCATTAGTATCAACATCCTCAAGCTTATAGTAATATCTCTTTCCGTTAACTACATCTGTGTCTGCAAAGCTGTAAAGTTCACCTCCTAAGTTTCCACTTGCTGATTTATAGTGAATCTTTTCATCTCCACCATTTTTATCTTCGCTTCTGTAAATATTGAACCCGTAATTATTAATCTCTGTCTCTGTCTTCCATTTAAGAGTAACTTTCCCATCCGAAGGAATTGCCATAAAATAAAGAAGCTCAATTCTTGTCTCTGCAGTAGTATTCTTCAATCCCTTAACCACATAAAAAGGAGTGGTGAAAGTATGGTTTGAAACAATATCAACCTTGTTATCACTATTTATATCCTGAAGAGCTAAATAATTTGGAGTGTTGGAAAAAATAAGTGAAAAGTCAGTTACCCATGCTGTTGTAAAGGGGTCATTATTAGTAGGGGGATTAAGAGGATTGTTATATACTGTAATTCTTTTACTATTATAGTCCATTGTTATAGCTATATCTATATCTCCATCCCCGTCAAGGGCTGCAATTTTTAGTGATTGCTGTCCCCCACCTATAGATTCCGATGATAGACTATATCCTACAGCGTTTGATGAAACCCAAGTAGCTGTAAAGGCAATAGTTGAGCCTGGATTTCTATATATCCTGACAACCGCACTGTTCATAAGCGTACTAGCTGCCATTCCGACAGCTATATCCTTTGAGCCATCTTTGTCTAAATCAGCTAAGGCAACTGGAAATACATTAACAGAGAGGTTAGCTACAGGATTGCTATCCCACACGCTTGGAGAGTCAAAAGCAGAAGCAAAGCCTGGATTTTTAAAAATATGTACTTCTTGAACAGGTCCCGCTGTTGCAGCCCCTGCTCCAGTTACAATATCAGGTGTATTATCACTATCAATCCTACCTGCCCATACACCAACTATGTCAGCACCAGTTTTAGAGTAGATTATTGTAGCTGAGGGCCATGGCGATGTGCTAAAAACATTGGTTTCTGGATTTCTAACTATTTGCAAATTTTTACTTGCTCCACCTATTATGATATCAGGGAATTTATTAGTAGTGCTGTCAAGGTCTGCCATGAATAAAGCATTCACACCCGTATTCGTCGAAAGTATTAAACTTGACGCCCAAACAGTTGTTGTAAGAAAAGCTACAGATGGACCAGGGTTTTTCCATGCATAAACAGTTGAATTTGCTGCATTAGAATTCCCTGTGACGATATCAATAGAGCCGTCATTATCAAGGTCAGCTAATGCCACAGCACTTAGGGTTATAGCCATAGCTCCTACACTTCTACTTGCCCATAAAACGCTAAATGCGGTAGTAGAGCCTGGATTCTTCCATATACGAATATTCTGAAGAGAAGAATTTGCTAATGCAACAATGTCTCTATTACCATCGCTATCAAAATCTCCAATAGCAATTCCCTTTCCAGTTTGGTCAGGGCTACCAAAACTTGTTGCTGGAGTTTCAAAGCTTATACTATAAGTTCTCTTTGTAAAAACCACAAGAAACAAGAAAAAGATTATTGATATTATAAAAAGAAGATTAAGTCCTTTATTTATTATTATTTTATGCTTCATGTCCGTTTTCCTTATATATAGCATTTTAATTTCTAAATAAACTGTAAACAAGCTCTGCCATCTCATCCAGATTCCCCTGCTTTAATTTATAGCACTCGGTTTCAGAGATTATCTCTATCAATTTAAATAAAAGCAAAGATGGTTTATTCTCAAAATCTTGGAGTAAATGACTCTGGGGATTCATATTTCTTAAATTTTCTAAAAGTAAGCCACAAGCCTCTGATTTTGTAACGGGGCTTAAAAAAGCAGGACCATTAAAATCAGGTGGGCCATCAGGTATTTTCCCCATAAAGAGAATGAGGTTTTTAAATCTTTTAGAAAAAAGTTGAAATTCATTAATCAACCCTTTATCTCTTTTAATAGAGAGGGTGAACACAGGATGCTCTTTGAGCAACGCAGTTGAGATAATTCTTACATCTTTAAGTTTATTTAAACCTGATACAAACTCTTTATCAGGCTCTTTTAATATGACCTCTACTAAGTTCCTCCTGTAATTTTTTTGTTCCCCTGCTCTTAATGGATTACCCAAAAAAATTACATACTGAGGAAAACAGGATTTACCTATATGGTCATAGATATCTGCAACATCAATGAAGCTTTTTTCAAAAGAACCCTTATTATTTGTCCTGATTCCAAGAGCTCTTGGGAATGGGTCAATCATTCCTGTAACTCTATTTAACCCTACAAATTCTTCTGCTATAAAATTAAATCCTTTTTCAACCAATTTTGAAGCTAATGAGGTCTTGCCATAAGAAGAAGGAGCAATAATCATAATTCCCTTTTCATTAAAGGATACTGCGCACCCATGGAATATATAATGGCTTTTCACTTTATTCACTATTTTTTCAATTATAGCCATAAAAGCATTCTCAGCTATAAGCTCTTCATCCATTAGCCTGTATTTTTCTTCCCCTATTGCGAGAAAAGGGGTGTCTGCTTGGTATTTACTTGTGATTACAGAAATACAAAGGTCTGTCTTTTCCTCTAATGGAATTCTAAAGCGCCTGTAAATCTGGCTGAATCTATCAATTAGCTCCATAGAGTCAGTGGTGATTTTGAATTTAGTATCAAAAAAACTATATTTTTCCTCAAAAGAAGCTTCGTTTTTATAAGGTATAGTTTCTTTAATTGGTTCTTGCAACATATTTTAAAATTCCCTTTATCTCTTTCTTTAATGTCTCTAAAAAACTTTTAAATTGCTATAAGCTACCTGCCTACCGCAGGCAGGTAAGCCAATTCTCTAACACTCTTGCCATGCAGGGAGGGCTTTCTCTCCGTATTTTTTAGCAGAAATGTTAAAGATTATTTCCTTGTAGAGCTCTCTTCGCAAATCACAAAAATCATCCGTTGCCCATATAGTTCCTTTGGACATCAAACTTATGCCCGGGCATCCTGCTTGGCATAGATTCTTCCAGGAACAATTTTTACATTTCTCAATTTTCTCTCTTCTTGAAAGAGATATTTCTATAATTGATTTAAATCTTGTGGAATTTCGCACCTCAGATAGAGAATCTTTTCTAATGTTCCCTAAGTAGAATTTATCCTCCATTAAAAGAGCGCAGGGATAGATATCGCCATTTGAAGTTATTGCAGCTGTCCTGCCAATTGGGCACCATGTTCTATTGTTTCTCATTCTTAAAACTAACCCGTTCAAGCCACTTGTTATCTTTATATTCTCATTCCTCTGAGAAAAAAGAAATCTATAAAGCCTTATATAATCATCAGCTGAAATATCTCCATTTACTTTGTTCCAATTTCGCAGGGCAGAGCCTACCCTATGCAATGGAAGAAAACGGAGCACAGGAATCTCAAGCTCCTTTACAAGCTTAATGAGCTTGGGAATATCTTCTATGTTATGGTTTGTTATGGTTGTGCATATTATTAGCTTATCTTTTAAGCCATATCGCTTTAAAAGAGAAATCCCCTTCATAGTTGCATTAAAAGAGCCATTGCCTCTAATTTTATCGTTAACCATAGCCTCAGATCCATCGAGACTAACTTGCACAGAAATCCGATTCTCTGAAAGGAAATTAGCTATTTTCTCGTTAATCAATGTCCCATTTGTCAATAGCATTACTTCTAAACTATGGGATGCATATTTTAAAATTGATAAGATATCTTTCCGAAGCAAAGGCTCTCCACCGCTTATAGTTAATTTTTTACCCCCCAATTCTCTAAATTCATCAATTAATTTAATAATCTCTTTCTTTTTAAGATTACCTGTGGTTTTTTTGTTATCAAAGGAATAGCAATGTTTGCATTTAAGATTGCAGCCATTTGTAATATGAAGAAAGAGACTTTTTATATCAGTAGCCTGTTCATAAAGCTCCTCACCCTTAGCTGAAAAGCTCCTCTTTAGCTTGTTTAGATAATGTATTATATCATTACATATATTTTCAGAGCTTATCCTGTATTTTGATGCAATTATTCTTTCGATATCCTTTAAAGAGTTAGTTCCATTGCAATGCTTTATAATCTCAAATCCTCTATCATTGACCACTGCCCAGAGTGGATTTTTTCGATGGAGCAAAATATGGAATTCCTCCTTTTTCTCATGATAAAAATTCCCACTAATCCTGGGAACATATGTTGGAAGAAATTCTTTCATAAATTGTTTTTGTTAAATTTTCTGGAATCTATTTCAAAATCCTGCATTGTCCTGTTGCATGTTATAAAGGACACCGCAAGAGGAATCATAACTATTACATGCCTGAACCGTTCCAAGCTCTTCTAAGATTTCATCACTTGAATATGTTATGACTTCAGGAGGAATGTATGTAGGGATTTCTTTATTCTCTGACTCATTCATGCTTCCCTTCCAGCCCTTTCCTTCTACATGATTGCTTAGTTTTTTCTTTCCATCATCCATTTTTCCAACTCCTGTTTTATTTTTTTATAAACCATTTTACATAATTTATAAATAATATTCAATAAAATATATATTGTCAATTAAATATTTTGATGTATTTTTAAAATTCTACTTAATCCTCTTTCACCTGTTTTTTGCCATATTTTAAATATAAACTCATTTCATCTTTTGCCTCCTTTTCCAATCCCTTTTTCATATATGCCCTTGATAGGTTATTATGGGCATTAGCATAAGATGGTGCTATCATAATTGCCTTCTTTAAAACCCTTATGGCATTATCATGCTTTCCAATTGAAGAATATGCCTCCCCTAAATTATTATAAGCATTTGGATAATATGGGTCTAACCCAATTGCTTTCTTATAGAACATTATTGCTAAGTCTGTTTGACCTTTTCTATAATATGTTGTTCCCAAATTATTATATGCCTTTGTATAATCAGGCTTTTTCTGGATAGCTTCTTTAAATAATCTAATAGCTTCATCGTATTTGCCTAAGGCATGGAAAGCAATGCCAAGATTATTATAGGGTGTTGTATAGGTCGGGTCTATCTTGATTGCTTTTTTATATAGTTCTATAGCTTCATTGACTTTACCCTTGCTTGCATAAAGTCTTGCCAAATTATTATAAGCCTTCGCATAATAAGGATCTACTTCAATTGCTTTTTTATAAAGGATAATTGCTTTACCAGATAACTCTTTTGCATCATAAGCCATTCCCATATTATTATAGGGCTGAGCATAGACCGGCGCAGACTGGATAGTTCTACCAAACATCTCAATTGCATTATCTAATAAACCTACTTCATAGTAAGTCATTCCAAGCATATTATGAATCTCTGCTGGATTAGCAACTATTTTAATAGCATCTTTATAGATTTTCAATGCCTCATCAATCTGATTTTTTCTAAAATAGGAGTTAATTAAATTATTAATCGCATCAGTATAATCTGGCGCCATCTTCACTGCTATCTTAAAAAACTTTAAGGCTTTTTCGGTTTTTCCCTTTCTAATATAAGCTGCTCCAAGATTATTATAACTTTGAGGAAAGTTTGGCTCAATAGAAATTGACTTTTTGTAAAGCTCAATAGCCTCATCATTTTTATTCCTGCCTAAATATACAACCCCCAAGTTGTGATAGGGTCGGGCTTTATCAGGAGATTTCTTCATAGCATCACTCCAAAGCAGGGCTTCATCATTATAAACCTCGTTTCTTTTTATTGTCCCTGCTGAGAGAAAAATCAATATCAGTAGAATTGAACAAAAAAGCAAAAAGGAATGTTTACCAGAACCAAACTCCATAACCTTAATCAATATCCCTGCTACAAAAAAGGTAATGCCTATAAGAGGAAGATAAAGCCAGCGTTCACACATCAAATCCTGCAAGCGAATAAGAAGATGTGGAGAAATTGTTATGAGAAACCAAACTATGCCAAATGATATAAGCTTAGAGTCTCTAAACAACTTTTTTGCTATGAAGATAAGCAAAAGAATGAAAAAGAGAGAAAGAATAAATTTACTCTGAAGCAATGATGCAATTAAAGGAAAATACGGGTCGAAATTTAAATTAATTGGAAACAGAAAATGTTTCAAATAGTAGAAGGCTATAGTAACTTCTGTTAAAATATGTGGATAAAATTCCCTCTGAGCAGAATCAGGGCTTTTAAGGGTTATGGCAAAACTTAAACTCATAAGTACAATTAGGAATGACGCAACAATTAAGGGAAAATAATACTGGGCAAATCTTTTTTTGATATCCTGTAAGTTCCCTCTTGCTATAAAAAAATAATCATAAAAAAATACCATGGCCGGAAGTGTAATTCCTATCTGCTTGCTCCAGATTGATAAAAGATAAAAGATAAGGCAGAGTGGTGAATAAATTATATAGTTTTTACCTTCCTCATTACCCTTAATAAAAAGAAAAAGAGCAAGGACATAGAAGAAGGCGCTTAATATTGAAGAGCGGCTTGAGAGATAGGTTACAGATTCAGTTGTAAGGGGATGGGTTAAATAAAACAATGAAGCAATTAAGGGTATAAGGTAACTCAATAATATGGTTTTATGATATAAGGAATTTCTTATGCTTATAGATATAATCAAATACACAAGGAAGGAGGTGAAAATATGAAGAACTATATTAACTAAATGATATCCAAAAAGCTTTAAACCCCCAAACTCATAATTTAGAGCAAAGGAAAGCATAAGGATTGGCCTATTGCTATTAAATGAGAAATCTTTTAAGAAGTTCTTTAACCCTTTAATATGATAATTTAACTCAATCGTATCTTTATCATCGTATATAAAAGGAACATTAAAGGAGTTTTTATAAACTATTATTCCAATTAGAAGGATGATTAAGAAAGCAATTGGATGGAATTTTCCTGACATTTTAAAATTCTTAATCAAAGCTATTGTCTTGCCTCCTTCTTTCTTTGGCAATTGCCAGTTTCTCATCCCTGAGTTCTTTGATATCTTCAGGGTTGCCTCTATAATAATCTACAGGACGGTTCTCTTTTCAGACTTGCAATTTTTCTCTGAGAACTCGTAGGTTCAAGACATCTTCCCTGTTGTATTCCAGCAAAGTTGTCAGAGATTTTTTATCGCCGTAAAGTTTATAATTCTGCCAGAGTAATACAGCCATCTTCCCGTCTACATTTTTAAGTTCTCTGTTTATTCTCAAAACCCTTTCAACATTTTTCAACCCGCCAAAGAGATTCCTTTTCCAGCAATCAAACATCAAGTCCTTATGTTTAAAAAGTTTTGAAAGGTTGATACCCAATTTTGTCTTGATAAAAGGAAGGTCAAAGCGTGAACCATTATAGGTATAAACTACCTTTACATCCTCCATTGTCTCAGACAATTTTAAAGAAGATATTTCATTTCCAACTAATTGAATAAACCTGTTTTCCCTGCCATTTTCCAGATATAATCCAATGACAGTTAAATTTTCAGAACAGGGATTTAAACCTGTTGTCTCAATATCGAGGTAAGAGCAGTAGTCTGTATTCATCTGAGGACTCTTAATTGTTTAAAAAAGTCGGGGCGACTGGATTTGAACCAGCGACATCACGGTCCCGAACCGTGCGCTCTGCCAGGCTGAGCCACGCCCCGTAAATGGAATTGTAAATTTAAAATTTAAAAATGCAAATTTAAAAATGTCAGCTCTAATTGAGATTGCCACGCCACCTTCGGTGGCTCGCAATGACAAAAAAAAGTTTCCAGACGGATTCATAGGATATAAAATAGTTTTACATTTCACAATTTCCATTTTTTTCAGTCCATCCGTATTTTCCAATCAACTTTACAAAAACGCAACCACATAATTCTTCAATCTCTACTTCATTCTCTTTTTTTCTGACTCTTTTTAAAATCTGTGATGAACTGTCTCCTACTGGTATGATAAGCCTTCCGCCAACTGCTAACTGTTCGACAAGAGGCTGGGGAATCTCTGGAGCGCCTGCAGTAACGATTATAGCATCAAATGGTGATTTTTCTTTCCAGCCGTAAGTGCCGTCAAAGTTTTTTGTGGCTATGTTAGTGTATCCCCATTCATCAAAAGATTTTCTTGCCTGAATTAATAACTCCTTAATCCTTTCTATTGAATAGACCTGCTTTACTATCTCTGCAAGAACTGCAGACTGGTAACCCGAACCTGTACCGATTTCAAGCACAATATCTGTGTTCTTAACCCCAAGCGACTGTGTCATCAAGGCCACCATATAGGGTTGAGATATAGTCTGGTTTTCTCCAATAGGCAGAGGACAGTCCTCGTATGCCCTTGACCTCAAAGGCTCTGGCACAAAGAGGTGCCTAGGGACTTTTCTCATTGCATAGAGGACTTTTATATCAGTAATGCCTCTTCCCTCTAACTGTGTCTCAACCATTCTTTCTCTTGCTGCATTATAGTTTTTCATTCATCCCCTACTCTTCTCAAAATCTCTGTTGCGGCTATTAATCCTGACGCTGATTTTTTCTTTACTCTGTCAAAACTCCATATCCCAGTTTTTTATGATGTTTAACGCTCGGTAATTTGTTAGGTCAAGATGCAGAGGGGTTATTGATATCATCCCGTTTTCTATTGCTTCAAAGTCTGTGCCAATACTCTTTTCCCATTTTGCCTCTCCTCCTCCAATCCAGTAATATTCTACTCCTCTCGGGTCGTGTTTTTTGAAAACAAGGTCTTCGTATATCCTTTTTCCCTGATGTGTGATTGCCATTCCCTTTATCATCTTTTTTGGAAGGTTTGGAACATTGACATTCAGAAGCGTATCAGGCGGCAGACCTTTCTTGAAAATAATTTTAGCAAGATAGACAGCAAACTCTGCGGCAACGTTAAAGTTGAACTTTTCCCTCGCAACAACAGATACAGCAATTGACGGAATTCCTAAAAGCGTTCCTTCCATTGCTGCTGAAACAGTCCCTGAATAGGTTATGTCATCACCTAAGTTTGGCCCATGGTTTATCCCGGATACGACAAGGTCAGGCTTCTTGTCAAGGATGCCGTTTACTGCAAGATTGATGCAGTCAGTCGGAGTGCCGTCAACACTGTAGATGTTCTTATTGATTTTTTTTACCCTCAGGGGCCTTTGGAGAGTTAATGAGTGAGATGTTGCGCTTTGTTCCCTGTCTGGAGCAACTATAGTTACTTTATGTGATTTTGAAAAAGCCTTTATTAAACTCTTCAAACCAAGAGCTTCTATTCCATCATCATTGGAAATAAGAATATTCAATTTATTTTTAACCTGAGAATTACGCAAAACTCAACTTTGTGGTATTATTTTTACTGATGTGTATGTAAACTTTTATTTTAGTCGGGGCGAGAGGATTTGAACCTCCGACCCCTTGCACCCCATGCAAGTGCGCTAGCCAGGCTGCGCCACGCCCCGAGTTAATTTCATTACACTCTCTTTTTCAGCACAGAGAGAATATCCTGCAGGTCTTTTTTTATTGCAAGCAATTCTTCTCTGTTACCAGTAACAACATTTTCCTTCTCACCCCTTTTGCTCTCAAGAGAGTTTTCTTTGAGCCACTTTTTTGCGCCTGCAATAGTATATCCTTTTTCATATAAAAGTTTTTTGATATGAAGTACAGTTTCAATATCTTTTTTCTGGTAAACTCTCTGACCTTTTCTGTTTTTTGTCGGCTTTAACTGCTTGAATTCAGATTCCCAGAACCGCAAAACGTGTGTTTCAACACCTGCAATGTTACCCACTTCACCGATTTTAAAAAACATTTTGTCAGGAATAGTTGTTTCTGCTTTATCTTTTAAAAGAGGCAGTTCTTCGGTTCTGTCTGACATTAATTATTCCTCGGTTTGTTTTTCTTTCTTGTTTTCAGCAATTATTTTTTCGCACAAATGAGCCGGAACTTCCTCGTAATGAGAAGGTTCCATTGTAAAGTATCCCCTTCCGCCTGAGATTGACTTTAGGTCCGGGGCATAGCTAAGGACTTCAGCAAGAGGTATTGATGCCTTAATAACCTGTGTTTTCCCCATTGGTTCAACACCTTTCATTTTTCCTCTCCTGCTGTTAATGTCTCCTATTATATCTCCCATACAGTCATCAGGAACAATCACATCAATATTCATAATCGGTTCAAGAAGCACAGGTTTCGCTTCCATAAAGGCTTTCTTGAAACCCATTGAACCTGCGATTTTAAAAGCCATATCAGATGAATCCACTTCGTGGAAGGAACCATCAAAGAGTCTGACACGGATATCTACCACAGGAAATCCAGCAAGTTCTCCTGAGTGCATTGTTTCAACAATTCCCTTTTCTACTGATGGAATGTAGTTTTTAGGTATTGATCCCCCCTTAATCTCATCAATAAATTCAAATCCCTTGCCGTGGGGAAGAGGTTCGATTTTTATATGTGTGTCGCCGTACTGTCCCCGTCCTCCTGACTGACGCTTGTATCTTCCCTGAGCCTGTGCAGATGCTTTGATTGTTTCCCTGTATGGTATCTTTGGTGTTTTCATTACAACTTCTACTCCAAATTTTCTTTTGAGTTTCTCGACAGCAAGCTCAATGTGGGAAACTCCCATTCCTGAGAGAAGAAGCTCCTTTGTCTGAGATTCCCTTTTGAGTTTCAGCGTAAGGTCTTCTTCGCAAAGCCTCGCAAGACTTGAACTTGCTTTTTCATCATCCCCCATTGTTTTTGGTTCAATGGCAAAAGAAATCATAGGAGCCGGAAGTGTTATGAAATCATAAACAATTGCATTTTTATCACTATCGCAGATACTGTCTCCTGTTGCTGTTTCCTTTAATTTTGCAAATGCCGCAATGTCTCCAGTCTTTACCTGCTTTACTGGAATATGGTCTTTTCCCTGCATAAAAAATATCTGTCCGAATTTTTCTATCCTTTGTTTTTTTGAGTTGTAGAACTGAGAGTCAGAATCGAGTTTTCCTGAATAAACCCTGAAAAGGGTTAATTTGCCGGCAAAGGGGTCAGCTATTGTTTTAAAGATAAGAGCAGAAAACGGGTCTTTTAAATCCGGCTTTCTTTCTATTTCCTTATTGTCAGCAGATTTCCCTTTTACAGCGGGTCTTTCTGATGGCGATGGCAATAAAGAGACCACTGCATCGAGAAGCTCTTTCATCCCTATGTTTTTTATTGCAGAACCGCAGAGAACAGGAACCACATCTCCATCAACTATTCCTTTGCGGAGAAGCGGTAGTAAATCTTCTTCCTTTATCTCTCCTCCCTCAAGATATTTTTCCATCATCTTCTCATCCTGTTCCACGGATGACTCAATAAGCTTTTCCTTCAGCTTCTGGCATTCTCTTTTGATATCATCAGGAATATTTTCAGTGGAAAAATCTCCGGTTTCTCCTCCCTTGTAAATGTGTGCTTTGCCAGCGAGAAGGTCAACAACTCCCCTGAATGTTTGTTCAGCACCTAT
Organism: Candidatus Schekmanbacteria bacterium RIFCSPLOWO2_02_FULL_38_14; assembly: GCA_001790855.1. NCBI lineage: Bacteria > Candidatus Schekmaniibacteriota > Candidatus Schekmanbacteria bacterium RIFCSPLOWO2_02_FULL_38_14. The sequence goes on from MGDH01000011.1 coordinate 11,489, forward strand.
TGGGTAGGTGAGAGGTATGAATGATGCTTTAAAGGTTTTTTTCAGGCTATCCAGCACACGGTTGAAATCAGCCCTCTCTTTATCCATCATATTTATAAAGACAATTTTTGGCAAACGGAATTCATCAGCAAATTCCCATGTCCTTACTGTCTGTACTTTCACGCCTGAATGCGCATCAAGAACAATCACTGCAGCATCAGAGGCTTTTGCTGAGCTTTTTGTTTCTCCGACAAAATTTGCATCTCCGGGAGTATCAATTATGTTGATTTTATGTTTTTTCCATTCACAGAATCCAAGCGAGGAGTTGATTGTATGTTTCTTCTTGATTTCATCCGGGTCAAAATCAAATTTTGAAGTTCCGTTGTCAACTCTTCCAAACCTGTCAACAGCTTTGGCGGAAAACAGAATTGCATCACAGCAGGAGGTTTTTCCGTCACCTCCATGTCCCAGAACACAGATATTGCGCAGTTGCGTTAAGTCAAACTCTGCCATTTGAACCTCCAGAAGAGTAAGTTTTAAAGTTTTGTTTTAGTTTTGGGATATCAAGTTAATTGCAACACTCTTAATCTGACACTTTAACATTTGCCATATAAGGGTTAAACTGTCAAGGAGTTTAAAAATCGTTATTTCAACTTTATTTATATCATTTTTTATAAAATAAATGTATCAATTCTGATTTCAGAAATCATATTCAGGAAAAATGAATTTTTAAAATTAAAGATAACTTTTTCAGGTTTTCCTCTGATAGATGTAATATTCACGAATACATTTATCAGATGGGTTGCTGATATTCTATCCTTCACTGGAGTTCTTGCGCTTTATTTTATTTATATCTTCACAGGGAAACATAACAGGCAAAGAGAGGAATCTTATTAAGAGTGATATGTTATTTAAACAACGAGCATAGAGGCTATAGCGAAAGCGCGCCTGTGACGCATATCATAACGCAGTCACCGCAGTTTGTGCAATCCTCTTCCTTGAGGATAACGACATTTCCTGAAAGGAAGAGAGCCCCTTCCTTGCATTCATCAACACAAGTTCCGCATCCTATGCATTCTGGTATATTAATTTTAACCGGCATTTATTTTCCTCCTCCCAAAGCCTCTTTTTGCATCTTTTCTAAAGAGGATTGTTAAAAGGGTTTGAGGGATAAAGGGGGGCTGTGGGGGGATTAATAAGCCCTCGAATCCTCGAATCCAAGACTCCTTGAACCCTATCTATTTGAATCTGGAAGTTCTTACTTCTTCAGAATCAGCCTCATCTTACAATACCCTGCACCTCTTGCAAGCCCTTCCTGCCCATTCTTCTCTGCATGATGGGTCCACTCAAGCTTTGGATTAAGTCCCTTCATAAAACCTTCATCATGGGATTTTGACATTATCTCGCACATAAACCAGGGTTTATCCCAGATAGATTTCCATGCATCAAATATTGAGCACTCTGGAATGTGAGATTCACTCTCTGTGGGACAGAATTTTATTCTCTCAATCGCAAGCCCTGCAGCTCCCAAATGCTTATGGACATTGGGGTAGATATCTCTTAAGGCAACTGCTACATCAATCTCATTTTCCCTTCCCTCATAGCCATACTCCTTTTTATACCTTTTTCCCTCTTCTATTCCAAATTCATAAAAAGCCTTGCAGAGAACATCTATTGCTTCTCTTCCCCATTTCTCATGGACTGCCTTTACCATCAAAGCCATCCATCTTCCGTCTTTCCGGACAGCCTCTTTTGCAAACTCAACTACCTCCGGTGGAAAACCAAAATCATCAGCCATTTTTTTGCCTCCTAAATTATTTATTTAATTATTAATTTATGCTTGAATTAACTTTATCAATTAATTTTTTTTACGTGACCACCTCCCTACTCTGTTCTTCTCTGAAAGATGTAGAAACAGGTCTTTATAGGCTGACCGAGAATTCCCTTTTTGTCATTGCGAGCGACCGAAGGGAGCGTGGCAATCCGACGAAGTCGTTGCGAGCTTAAGCGAAGCAATCTAATGAGATTACCACGAGCCGATAAATCGGCTCTCGTAACGACCCTTCGGGTCGGATTGCTTCGTCGCTTTGCTCCTCGCAATGACATTCTCGGTCAGCCTGTTTAGACCTGTTAATAACAGACCTAAAGGTCTGTTTCTACAAATATCGTAAACCGCTCAATTAAATCTCTATTTTTTATAAATACAAACTCCTTAATATTTTTGCAAGGAATTTCACGTCTAACTCTGGCTATTTTTCGCAAACTGCCTTTTCTGGATTATCATTTTTTCTATGTCTTCCATTGTGATTTTCTGAAACATTGCTATTTTCTGTGCCATTTCAGGCTTTATCTCAGGAGTCTTTGCAATAATGCCAAAAAGCGCATTTATCTGCTCATAGGGATTCATGGCGCCTTCAAAGGTCTTCCCGTCCACAAGGCCAAACATATAATCAAGCTCTTCATCTGAGAAAAAGGGAAAGAGAAGACCAATTTTTAAATAATCCGCCATTGCCTGCGCAGTTTTATTCCATTTAAAAGAACCCTTCCAGAAATCTGAATAATTTTTCAGACCGCTTTTACCGTTCAACTCATCGCAAACTGCCTTTGCAGCATTATAGCCGCACATAAAAGCCCCCTGATACATTGTCTCTGCAAAACCTATTGAATCACCCGCAAAGAGAATATTTCCTGAAAACGGTTCTTGAGAAGGGGATATCAGATGGACAACAGCACCGGTATACTCGACAATCCTTGCGTCTTTGAACCAGTCGCTGAATTTTCCTTTATGAATGAATTCATCAAGAAAAATCTTGCAGTATTTGCCCGGGTTAACCCCGCTAATTCCTGCATAAAAATAATCTTTTCCTTCTGCGCAGGGAGCAACGTAAACCAAGCCGCCGCCTTTTGAATACGAAGAACCATAAAAGCTCATGAATGCCTTATTTTTATAAGGCAGTTTTACACCCTCCATAATGTATTGAAGGCTTGGACCTCTTCCGAAAATTTTCCTGCTGTTGTTTAATCCTATATTTTTTGCAATCCCTGATTTCAGTCCCTCTGCAACTATTGCCTTTTTACCTTCAATCCACGATTCCCCATTATTTTCCCTGACACATATTCTGACACTGTTTTCCCTGTTCTCAGCTTTAATTGCAAGAGAACCGCTTCTCAGTGTTACTCCTGTCCTTACTGTTTCATCAATCAATCCTGAGAGAAGGGCTTTGTTGTCAAAAAGATAATAAAGCGGCTGTTTTGTATTATGGACATGGACCTTGTTGCCGCAGGGAGAGAAACTTATAAGGTCGGGTACTTCATATAAAGGGCCATTATAATTTACTGAAAATCCATTTCTCGGGAATTTAAACAGATAAGAATTTTCAGATTTTTTTTCTACCCTAACCTCTTCTCCGTTAAAACCCGGTGTAGCAACAAGCATGCAGGTATTAGATCTTTTAAAAACCTTTGGATCAGGCTTTCTTTCAAGAAGCAAAACTTTCAAGCCTTTTTCAGAAGCGGTTTTTGCTGCAACAAGCCCTGCAGGTCCCGCACCGATTACAATTAGGTCATAAACCATAAGTAAACCTTATCCCTTATCTCAACTTCTTTTAATAACTTCCCGGAAGTGATGGAGGAACCCATACCTCGTTTTTTTATTAGCACACAGAGAAAATTCTGTCAACAAAGCCAGAGCAGGCAGGCGCCTCGCCTGTCCGATGGGATTTTCGGGTCAATGACGACCGTTAATATTATTTTTTACCCCGATGCCTGCCTGACGGTAGGCAGGCAAAGCATCGAGGAATTCTTTTTAATCAAAAAATTTGACTAAAGTGATTTTTTCAATATAAGATTATAGCTGTAAGGCAGAAAAATCTTAAAGTATCAGTCGAACGATTTAGATATTAGGATTTAGAATTTATTTTTGTTGAGGAGTGCAAAGTTGTCTAAAGACTATAAAATGCTTATTAACGGTGAATGGGTAAGCAGTGACGAGAAAATAGAAGTATTAAATCCATACAACGGAACAGTCCTTGGAACAGTTCCAAAAGCCACAAAGAGTGATTTGGATAATGCGATAAAAGCTGCTGAAGAAGGCTTTAAAGTCATTTCTAAAATGCCGGCATACCAGCGTTCAAAAATACTTGAAAATACCGCAAGGCTGATAGAAGAACAGCAGGAGGAGATTGCAAGAACCATATCCCTTGAAGCAGGAAAATCAATAAAATATTCAAGGATGGAAGTTAGCAGATCTGTTGAAACCTTTAAGTTTGCCTCTGAAGAAGCAAAGCAGATTCACGGAGAAACTGTTCCAATGGACGCATCAAAGGCAGGGGAAGGCAGAATGGGATTTTTTCTCAGGGTTCCAAAAGGAGTTATTGGAGCAATAACGCCATTCAACTTTCCTCTCAATCTTGTAGCGCACAAGGTTGCGCCTGCAATTGCAGCAGGAAATTCCGTAGTTTTAAAGCCTGCTACTGCAACTCCAATCACGTCAATAAAACTCGGTGAAATAATGATTGAGGCAGGTCTCCCAAAAGGAGTTTTAAATATTGTTACAGGCAGGGGTTCTGAATTAGGGGACTGGATTGTGACTGACGACAGAATAGCGATGATAACTTTCACAGGAAGCCTTGAAGTAGGAAAAAGGATTAAATCCATGGCAGGAATAAAGCCTGTTACCCTTGAACTTGGCTCCAATTCGGCAGTAATAATTGATGAGGGAGTAAATCCCGGGCAGGCAGTCCCAAGATGCATTATGGGAGGTTTTGCAAACTCTGGTCAGGTTTGCATTTCTGTCCAGAGAATCTATGTGCACCAGAGCATTGAGAAAAAATTCACTGAAGAATTTGTAGCCTCTATAAAAAAATTAAATGTTGGAAATCCCCTTGACAGCGATGTCGAGTTTGGACCAATGATTGATGAGAAAGAAGCGAGAAGAATAGAAGAATGGATTGATGAGGCAGTTAAACAGGGAGCAAAGGTTCTGACAGGCGGTAAAAGAAACGGCTCAATTGTTCAGGCAACAGTTCTAACTGATGTAACTGCTGATATGAAAGTTATAAAGGATGAAACATTTGCCCCTGTGGTATCAATTATCCCATTCAAAAATTTCGAGGAAGCAGTTTCAATGGTCAATAACTCAATATACGGCTTGAATGCAGGAGTTTATACAAACAACTTAAGGAATGCCATTATGGCAGCAAAAGAAATAAAGGTTGGCGGTGTTATAATCAATGATGTTCCAACCTTTCGTGTTGACCAAATGCCCTATGGAGGAGTTAAGAGCAGCGGAATAGGAAGAGAGGGATTAAAATATGCCATTGAAGAGATGACAGATATAAAGATGATAGTATTCAATGTATAGGATTTTTAGCTTTTAAATAAAGATAAAATGATAATAAAATCTCAAATAGCAGTTAATCTTCCAAACATTTTAACTTTTCTGAGATTCATTCTTACTCCGCTATTTCTAATTTTTTTCTGCATCTACTTTTTTTCAGCAGAAAAAAATTTCTTTGGGATTTTTGCAATATTTTTGTTTATTGTTATCTGCCTGACTGATATACTTGATGGATATATGGCAAGGAAAAAAGGAGTTGCAAGTACCTTTGGAATGTATTTTGATGTTTCTGCAGATTTCTTTTTCAGGTTCTCATCTTTCTTGCTTTTCTGTTTTCTAAAGATTATCCCTTTTGCTCTGGTTGTTGTTTATTCAATATTTTTCATTGAGTTTATTCTGATGTCTAAAATAAATACAGCAGAGAATATCATTCCGGAGATAAGCATTTTCAGAAAATCTGCCCCAATCCTTTATATGCTGTTTATAGGAGTAGTTATTCTTAAAGATTTTTTTCCTGATTCAATCTCCGGACTTATAAATCTATCAGCAATATCTTATGCCTTGGCTATTTTTACTCTGCTTGCCATTACAGAAATTCTGGTTTTCTTTAGCCTGAGAATTCTTCGCAGGGAAATATTGCAATGAAAAGAAGAAATTTTATTAAAGCAGCAGGAATCTGCGCAGGAACTTTCTGCCTCAATCCCTCTGCGCTTTCAGCGTTAGAAATAAGAGAGGATTTCAATAAAGACCTGAATGGTGCGGATGAGAGCTTTTCCACAGTAGCAATAGTTTCCCACAGCAAGGCATCATACCAGAATGGTAAAATCAACAGAAAAATAGTACGCCTTATGATTGATGAGGGACTTAAAGCAGTTACTAATTCAAAGACTGTTGAAGAGGCGTGGGAGAAAATATTCCCTGAGCATCTTGACAGTGAGATTATAGGTATAAAAGTCAATTCTGCCAACTACCAGCTTCCTACCCATCCTGAATTCACCTACTCGGTTGCAGACAGCCTCAGGGACAATGGCTACAAGGAGAATTATATTTTGATATGGGACTGTTATGAAAAAAATCTTATTAAATCAGGTTATAACATAAATGATAAAGAATTCAGCTATCTCTGTTTTGGTACAAGCCGATGGGGGGCAGGATATGATGACTCAGTTAAAGTTAAGATACCATCAGCGAACATTGAACTGCCTTTTAGCAAAATTCTTACCCAGCACTGCGATTATATCATCAATGCTCCTGTTTTGAAGAATGCAACCCCTTCGAAAGAAAGCGGGTTCAAGGCTTTTGCCGGTGTAACCCTGGCGCTGAAAAATGCTTATGGGTATATTCCTCTTAATGACCAGTTCTGGCAATTCAAGTTCTTTACTGCAATGGAGAATATGAAAGCAATGCACGTCAACAACTGTAATCCGCAGATTGCAGAACTCAATGCATCTCCTGTTATAAGGAAGAAAACAAAAATAAGTATTTGTGACGCAATTCTTGGAATTTATGATGGAGGTCCCTATGGCCCTCCGCAATGGATTGAAAACAAGATAATCATAAGCTCTGATATGGTGGCATTAGATACATGCGGGCTGAATATAGTTGAAAGCAAAAGAAAAGAGAAGGGATTGAATTCAGTTTCACCGCAGGCAACACATATTGCTTCTGCTGCAAGCCTTGGGCTTGGGAATAACGACTTTAAAAAGATAAAACAGATTATTCTTAATCTGGGTTGAAAGTGCTGATGGGGTATTTGAAATTACTGGATTTCATACATTATTCTGAAGTCGCCTTTTAAATCATCATAGAGTTTATTAAACATCAAAAAGCAGTTGTCATATTTTTTTCCGTTCTCTTTGTCAGGCTTAAGAGGTTTTCCAACTTTTATCCCGCTCTTAACAAACTTTTCAGTATTCTTTATGGCTCCGATTCCAAGCGCTGCAAGCGCGCTGATGCCAAAAGTTTCAGGAGATTCAACACTGCAAGGCACAATCTCCTTTTTCAGAACATTTGAGATTATCTGCTGAAGGAATCTGCTCTTACCTAATCCGCTTTCAAATATTTTTAAAACTCTTATATCAGAAACCATATCTTTTTCAAAAACTTCCAGATTTGTCCTTAAAGAATATGCTATCCCTTCAAACATAGCCCTGTAAAAATCACCCTTGGTAGATGATGGCGATATTCCAAAAAACACTCCTTTTGCATAGGGGTCCCATACAGGAGACCTCTCACCCATAAGGTATGGGAGGTAAATCAATCCCCCTGCACATGGCAAGGATTTTTGAGCTTCCTTTTCAAGCTCTTCAAACAGATTCTTTCCTGCAGGCTTTGTCCCAAATTCCCTGGCAAACAATTCTGCGGACATACCTGTCCCATCCATACAGGCAACAGAAAGATATTTCCCGTCATCTGAATAAAGAGTATTCAAAAACTCTTTCTTTAAAAGCGCCTGGTTTGCAACAATTCTGCAAAGCCTTCCAACAGTCCCAAGGATAATAAAGCCCTCATCCCTTACTTTTACATTCAAAGCAATGCCTGCGGCAACACTATTCATAGCTCCGGAAATCACAGGTATTCCTTGCTTCAGTCCTGTAACTTTTGATGCTCTGTCATCTGTCTCTCCAACCACTTCAGAGGATTTGTAAACATCAGGAAGTTTTTCATGAGGTATTCCAAGCCCTGTCAATATTTCCACTGACCATTTTTTCTGTCTTACATCATATAAAAGTGTTGTACAGGCTCTTGTTGTATCAATGCTGAATTTGCCTGTTAATTTGCCAACAATAAACCCTGAAGGGGAAAGAAATTTATATGTACCTTTAAAAACACTGCTTCTGTTTTCTTTAAGCCAGAGAATTGATGGCAGGGAAAAAGCACCCGGAGCAATTCTGTTACCGGTGATAGAGAACACTTCTTCATCACCTATCTTATCGCTTATGTACTTAACCTCATGCTGAGACCTCTTATCCATTTGCATAATTGCAGGAGCAATAGATTTCCCGTCCCTGTCAACGCATACGAGTGCATTTGTGCAGGAAACCCCTATTCCCAGAATTCTTTTTCCTTTTGCAACCTTATTTTTTGTAATCTTTTTTATGTTTTCAATAGTTGCCTTCCACCACTGTGTTTCCGGGTCTTCCTCAACACATCCTTTTGAAGAAGAGGTGAAGGAATAACTTACAGAGTTTTCAATCAGAAGTTTTCCGCCCACAGTGTACAAAGCTGCTTTTGCCATGGATGTTCCAATATCAATTCCAAGAATACAATCAGAACTTTTAGGCATTTTTCCCTCCAAAAAATTAATTAATGACTAACAATTGATAACTTATAACATAAAAACTTAAAGCCTATACCTTATTGCTTTGACAGTATTTTTTTTAAGGCACTTATAAGAAGATTGATATTATCTTTATTTGACGAGTAACCCATCAGACCTATTCTCCATATCTTTCCTGAAAGATTCCCAAGTCCTCCTCCAATTTCAATACCATACTCCTCAATGAGTTTTTTCCTTACATCCTTATCATCTGTTCCCTGAGGAATCAGTACGGAATTTAATGTTGGAAGCCTGTATTTTTCTTCTACGAGATATTTAATCCCAATGCCTTCAAGTTTTTCTGCAAGGTATCTGTAGTTCTCCTTGTGACGGCTGAACCGCTCTTCAAGCCCTTCTTCAATTATCAGTTTGAGAGCTTCTCTCAGGGCATAAATCATGGATACAGGAGCTGTATGGTGATATACCCTTTCTGAGCCCCAGTATTTTTCAATCATTGTAAGGTCAAGATACCAGCTCGGTATTCTTGTGCGCCTGCTTTTCATAACATTTATTGCTCTTTCATTTACGGTAAGTGGTGAGATTCCGGGGGGACAGCTAAGGCATTTCTGTGTTCCGCTGTAGCACACATCTATAAGCCACTCATCAACTTTAACAGGGACGCCACCCAAAGATGTCACTGTATCAACTATAAACAGCGAACCACTCTCTCTCACAAATTTTCCGAGTTCTTCTATTGGCTGAAGCACTCCTGTAGAAGTTTCAGCGTGGACTATGGCAACAGCTTTTGCTTTATTTTTCTTTAATTCATTTGCGATTCTGCTTATGTCAATTGGCTTTCCCCATTCTTCCCTGACCTCTACGACTTCAGCTTTTAAGCGTCTTAAAAGGTCTGCAATCCTTTCACCAAATACTCCTTTTATTCCAACAACAACCCTGTCCCCTTCTTCAACAAAATTTACAAACGCGGCTTCCATTCCGGCGCTTCCTGTTCCTGAAACAGGAATTGTCAGGCAGTTTTTTGTCTGAAATACCTTTCTTAAAAGCTCCATGGTCTGATCCATTATTTTCAGGAAAACAGGATCAAGATGTCCTATCATTGGCATGGACATTGCCTTTAATACCCGTGGATGAACATTGCTTGGACCAGGACCCATAAGTATTCTCACAGGGATTTTTATCTCTTCAGCAATATCAAACACAAAATTCTCCTCTTAAAATTTATTCCTTTTTAACATTTTTCTCAAGATTAAAGCTTAAATTTTACACCATTTTAACAAAGTCAATCAACCCTCATACACTGCTGTTTAAAATAAATCGAATCTGATTAAGGCTTCATTTTAAAACCCTTTTGGACAGATGTCTATATAGATTAAGTGGTTTAATGGTTCAAAAACTCAGGATATGTAAGGTAAAGAATCTTTAGAAAAGTCAATTCCTTGTAATATAAATTCTACATCGCCACAATGTCATACTGCTCAATATGATTGTCAAAATCAGTTTTTATTATTACTTTTTTCTGGCAGATTTTTTCCAGCTCTTCAATTCCTGCACTTTCTTCATCATAAAGCATATCAGCAACATCAGGATGAACGCTTACCATAATTTTCTTTCCGGGTTCTGAAATGGCAACCCTTGCAATCTCTCTGAAAATCTCATAACAGATGGTGGTTGATGATTTTATCAATCCCTTGCCATCGCAATAAATACACTGCTGGCATAATGACTGGCTAAGGCTTTCCCTCATCCTCTTTCTTGACATCTGAACAAGACCAAGCTCGGAGATTTTAAGGATATTTGTTCTTAAGCGATCTCCCTTTATTGCATTTTCCAGCGCATGAAAAACCTTTTCCCTGCTCTCTTCCTTTTCCATGTCTATAAAATCAATTATGATTATTCCTCCAAGGTTCCTCAGCCTTATCTGGTAAACAATCTCTTTTACCGCTTCAAGATTTGTTTTCAGTATTGTTTCCTCAAGATTTCTCTTTCCAACATACTTTCCGGTATTGACATCAATTGCAACAAGGGCTTCAGTCTGGTCAATCACTATGTAACCTCCTGACTTGAGCCAGATTTTTCTACCGAGAGCCTTGTCAATCTCTATCTCTATTCCAAAGAGATCAAAGATAGGTTCTTTCCCTTCATAGAATTCAATCCTGCCAGAATGCTGGGGAAGATATTTTTCAGCAAAATCAAGGCACCTCTCGAAATCAGCCTTGAAATCAACAAGAATCCTTTCAATATCTGATGTGAAAAGGTCTCTGAGGATTCTGAAAACCAAATCCATATCAGCATGAACAAGGCAGGGAGCCTGACGTTTATCGTGTCTTTCCTGAACTGTTCCCCATAGTTTTTTTAAAAAGTTCATGTCAGACATAAAATCTTCGTGTGATTTTCCCTCACTGGCAGTTCTTACTATAAATCCTGAGTTTGGAGTTCTCAAATCATTCATTATGCCCTTAAGCCTTGCCCTTTCTCCCTTATCCTCTATCCTTCTTGAGATTCCCATGTGGTTAACAGTCGGCATAAACACAAGGTATCTTCCCGGCAGAGTTATATATGAAGTCAGACGTGGCCCCTTTGAACCAATTGGCTCTCTTGAAACCTGAACAAGAATCTCCTGCCCTTTTTTCAGAAGGTCTTCAATCTGAAGAGAACTGTCTTTGCTAATGGAAACTTCTTCTTCGTTTTCAAAAATCTCATCATCAAGTTTATCCTGAGATATATCCTTATCCTCGTCCAGCAACTTTTCATATGCCCTTGCATCATCAGCTATGTCACTTGCATGAAGGAAACCAGCCTTGTCCATTCCTATGTCAATGAAAGCAGCCTGCATTCCCGGAAGAACCTTGCTTACTTTTCCCTTGTAAATGTTTCCGTTAATCCCCTTTTCTTTTTTCCTTTCTGTAAATATTTCTGACAAAAGATTATTCTCAAGAACTGCAATGCGGGTTTCCTGAGAAGTTGAATTTATAATTATTTCACGAGACATAAAATGAACCTCCGGCTATTTGAACCAAGCTTATCAGTTTCATTGCATGAAGACAACAGATTTCAGCACTAAGATTATTTTCAGATAACATCATCTCATCCTTCACCAAGTATTATCCTTGTCCTTTTCAGATTAAACTTTTTGAAATCATCACAATTCAAACCAGAAAATCTCATTAGAACCTCTTTTGGTTTCAAAAAGTTGTTGTCAGTCATTTTTGCTTCATATTTTATTTTTACAGATTCCTCCTCTTCTTTAACCTGAATCCATTTGATTAGTTCCTTTAACTCCCCGTCTTTTATTTCATCATTCCATTTTTTTTGTTCATCATTGGCGTTAATCAATTTTTTGGGAACATCAATTTCATATTCAAAGGATGAAATTGCTTTCATCAGTGATTTGTCCCCTTGTTTTAAAAGATGTGCTTCAAGAAACTTTATGCCAAGAGGTAACTGCTCATTAATTCTCATACAGAAAGTCTCCGGCTCTATTGCGCATTCTGCTTCTATATCGAAATACTCTTCCAAACCTTCGCATCCAACAGGAAGCGGAAAAGAAAATGAAAACGCAGGATGGGGATGAAATCCCTTTGAGTAGGCAACAGGGATATCTGCCCTTGACAGAGAACGAATGAGGAGATTCTGGAACTCAAGATGAGACAGATATTTTGAAAGTCCTGTTTTGCTGAATTTTACCCTGAATCTTGTTCTGGTTTTTACGGCATCGTCAGTTTCAACACTTTCTTTGCCATCCGTTGATTCCTCTTTCAGAACACAGCTGTATTTGCTGTTACCAGGAAGAGGATGACAACCGCGTGTTTCAAGCCCGCAGAAATTGCATCCCTTTTCTCTGCAACTTCTCGTAATCACTTCCTGCGTTGCCTTTATGTATTCCTCTTCAAGAAATTTCCTGCTTACTCCTGTGTGTATGTGCTCCCACGGGAATATTTCATCGATTTCTCTTTTTCTTGTGGAATAGAAAGCGGGATTAATTCCCCCTTCAGAAAAAGCCTCCATCCATTTATTGAAATCAAACTGCTCGCTCCATCCGTCAAACCTGCATCCCTTATTAAAAGCCCTTTCAATAATATCCCCAACCCTTCTGTCTCCCCTTGCAATTGTTGCCTCAAGAAAACTTAATTGCGGATTGTGCCATTCAAAATCAATTCTTCTGTCTCTAACGCTTCCTGTTATGAATCTTATTTTTTCATTCATCTCATCATGTGGATGCTGTGAAGCCCACTGGAACGGGGTGTGGGATTTCGGAACAAAAGGAGAGATTGATACTGAAAGACGCTTAAATCTTCCTGTTGATTTAAATGATAATTTTCTTATTTTTCTTACAAGGTTTATTATTTCTTCAATATCTTCCATTTTTTCCGTTGGAAGCCCTATCATAAAATAAAGTTTTAAAGCTCCCCACCCTTCTTTAAAAACTATCTCAGCTGCTCGGAGTATCTCATCCTCTGTTATTTGTTTGTTTATGACATCCCTCAGCCTCTGAGAACCTGCTTCAGGAGCAATCGTAAATCCTGTTTTTTTAAACCTTTTAATCTCTGACGCTATGATTTGATTGAGGCTATCAGGCCTTAGTGATGGAAGGGAAAGAGATACCTTGTTTGCAGTAAAATAATCCATCAGTTGCGGGATAAGGAGATCTATTCCTGAATATTCTCCGGTATTGAGGGAAGTGAGCGAAACCTCTTTGTATCCTGAATTTTTCAGTGATAGCTTTATGAGCTCCTTTATCTCATCAGCTTTTCTTTCCCTTAATGGCCTGTAAATTATTCCCGCCTGACAGAACCTGCATCCGCTCAGACAGCCCCTTGCTATTTCAATATTTACTCTGTCATGTACAGCTTCAATGTAAGGAATGATGGGCTGGACTGGAAAATCATTTTTCTCCAGACTTTCAGCAGCCCTTTTGCATACAAAATCTTTTCCCTTAAGATTTACATTGCTTATGCTTTTTATCCTTCTGTCATCTCTGTACAACACATCAAAAAAGCGAGGGACATAAACACCTTCAACTTCACTTAAGAATTTCAACAAATCATTTTTTTTTGCCTTTGAGACTTTCCATCTCCTGTATACCTCTACTATTTCAATTATGACATCTTCTCCATCGCCTATCACAAAAGCATCAAAAAACTGAGAAAGAGGTTCAGGGTTAAAGGCACAGGGACCTCCACCAATCACAAGAGGCATTCCCTCTTCCCTTTCTTCAGATTTTAAAGGTATTGAACCCAATCTTAGAATATTCAGAATATTTGTGTAGCTCATCTCATACTGAAGGGTAATGCCTACTATGTCAAATTCCTTTAAAGGCTTTTTGCTCTCGATGCTTGTAAGAGGAATCTTTTCCTTCACAAGTATTTCTTCAAGGTCGATCCACGGAGAATATACCCTTTCAGCCTGCACTCCCTTCATCCTGTTAAGAATGTGATAGAGAATTCTCAATCCGAGATTGGAAATTCCTATTTCATATACATCAGGGAAAACAAGGGCAAAGAAAAGGTCTACCTCTTCAGGATTTTTTCTTACACTTCCTATCTCATTTCCAATATACCTTGAAGGCTTCTGGACTATACTCAGGTAGTCATCTGGTAATTTCATAGTTTTTATAGTAACATTTAAATAATTAAGGCGGAATTTACCTATGAATATATAAAAAGCAATGGTGGAAAATTAAAGTCTTAAGTTGAAAAGCCCGTTTTTCAACAGCCTTTTTGAAACAGTTCCATCTGGTCCATCTGCTCTTTGAGAATCGGGACAGGATAGTTCCCCGTAAAGCAGGCATTGCAGAATTCATGGTCAAGGGCTTCAACAGCTCTGTTTAATGCTTCAAGGCTGAGATAAGCCAGACTATCTGCTCCTATAAAGTCCTTTATTTCTGATATGCTTTTGGATGATGCTATGAGCTCTTTTCTTGTTGGAGTATCAATTCCGTAAAAGCAAGGGTAAGCTGTCGGAGGCGAGCTGATTCTCATATGAACCTCCCTTGCTCCTGCATCTCTAATCATCTTGATTATTTTCTGGCTTGTTGTTCCCCTTACAATTGAATCATCTATTATTACCACCTTTTTGCCTTCAATAACTTTTTTAACGGGGTTCAGTTTTACTTTTACTCCAAAATGCCTGATTGACTGCTGCGGCTCTATAAAGGTTCTTCCGACATAATGGTTCCTGATAAGTCCGGCTTCAAAAGGAATCCCTGAAACCTCTGAAAAACCAATGGCTGCAACAACACCTGAATCCGGAACAGGAATGACAAAATCTGCCTTGCATGGAGATTCTCTTGCAAGTATCCGTCCAAATTCCTTTCTCACCATGTGGACATTTCTTTTAAAAATATTACTGTCAGGTCTTGCAAAATATATAAATTCAAATATGCACTGTGAAAGGTGTGTTTTTTTAAAAGGATTAATACTCTGCAATCCATTCTCATCAATGATAACCACTTCCCCGGGCTCAATATCCCTGATATATTCAGCTTCGATAAGGTCAAGCGCACAGGTCTCAGAAGCAAGGACAAAGCTGTCTTTTAATTTTCCAAGAATCAATGGCCTGAATCCGTTAGGGTCTCTGACTCCTATGAGCTTTTTTTCAGTCAAGAAGAGTATTGAGTAGGCTCCCTTTACCTGCTTTAAAGAATCAACAATCCTGTCAATAAGATTGTGTTCTTTTGACTGAGCCATAAGGTGGATGATAACCTCAGTATCACTTGTTGAAAGAAAAATGGCTCCGTTTTTCTGAAGTTCTTCTCTGATAACTCCGGCATTAATAAGATTACCATTGTGAGCAACTGCAATCTGCCCGAATGAATACCGCGCATAAAAAGGCTGAACATTTTTAAGCTGGCTTGTCCCTGTTGTAGAATAGCGGTTGTGACCAATGGCTATGTGCCCCTGCAGTTTTTTCAGTTTCTCAATTGTAAATATGTCAGCTATAAGGCCTCTTGACTTGGAAGTGTAAAGAATCTTTCCGTCAGAAGAACAGATTCCGGCGCCCTCCTGTCCCCTGTGCTGTAGGGCATAAAGGCCGAGATAGGTTAAATTTGATGCTTCAGAATGGCCATAGATGCCAAATACACCGCATTCTTCGTGAAATTTATCAAACATTTTTCACTTGCAGAGCATTTTTTAGAGATGATTTCCAGATATTTTTTATCATATCAATGGGTTGTTCAATATTTACTTTCTTGTTATTTCTTCCTTTTGCCTCTATATTAAAATTTTTTCCTCCAACCCTGCCAATGATTTTTGGTTTTATACCAAACTGTTTAGAAATTTCTGTAAATTTGTCAAGATTTCTTTGCTCAAGGCTTACAACTATTCTCCCCTGAGTTTCTCCAAAAAGCAAACTGTCAAGCCTTATCTCATCCTCAAGTGAAACAGAAGCTCCAAGAGATTTTTCAGGATCTGTTATGCAACTTTCAGCAAGCGCAATCGCTATGCCTCCGTCCGAGCAATCGTGGGCTGATTTTATAAACCCCTTTTCTATCCCTGACATGCATGCATTCTGGATATTTTTTTCAGCTTCCAAATCACATCTTGGAGGAAATCCTTTTACCATTTTATGAACTATTTTCAGATACTCTGTCCCGCCAAGTTCTTCCCTGTTATCACCAAGAAGAAGTATTAAATCTCCCTCATCCTTAAACCACTGGGTACAATATGGTTTTGATTTATTAATGATGCCAACCATTCCAATAACCGGTGTCGGGTATATTGCTTCTCCCATTGTTTCATTATACAGGCTCACATTCCCGCTTATAACCGGAACCTGAAAGGCTTCGCATGCAGAAACCATACCTTCTACGCATTTAGAAAACTGCCACATTATTTCAGGTTTTTCAGGATTTCCGAAATTCAGACAGTTTGTTACTGCAAGAGGCTTTGCCCCTGAACAGGAAATATTTCTTGCAGCCTCTGCAACTGCTATTTTTCCCCCTTCAAATGGGTCAAGAAAGCAGTATCTGCTGTTTCCATCAAGGGTCATGGCTAAAGCCTTACCGCTCTCTATAATTCTTATTACAGACGAATCAGAACCAGGCAGAACTACTGAGTTTACCCTGACCATATGGTCATACTGCTCATAAACCCAGGCTTTGCTTGAAATATTTAATGAAGAAAGGATTTTAAGAAAAACTTCATTGAAGTTTTCAGGTTCTGGTATTTTTTCAATTGCAAGGCTGTTCAGCTCGTCCTGATACTCAGGTCTTTTAACAGGTCTGCTATACAGGGGTGCTTCATCAGCAAGGGCTTTTGCCGGGATTTCAGCAACTACTTTACCACTTTTCATAACTCTCATATTTCCATCCCCTGTTACCCTGCCAATCACAGCAGCCTCCAAATCCCACTTGTCAAATATCTCCTTAACCTCTTTTTCCCTTCCAGCCTTTGCTATAATCAGCATTCTCTCCTGTGATTCTGAAAGCATTATTTCATATGGTGACATACCCTCTTCCCTGAGAGGCACCAAATCGATATCTATCTCTATGCCGTTTCCAGCCCTTGCTGCTGTTTCACAGGATGAACAAGTCAACCCCGCACCTCCCATATCCTGGATTCCGACTATGTAGTCTTTTTTCATCAGCTCAAGGCAGGCTTCAAGAAGGAGCTTTTCTGTAAAAGGGTCTCCTACCTGAACTGTTGGTCTTTTTTCCTGTGCTTCCTCACTGAATTCCTCTGAAGCCATTGTTACGCCATGAATGCCGTCTTTCCCTGTTCTCGAGCCAACATAGATAACAGGGTTATTGATTCCTCTTGCAGTTCCTAAAAATATTTTATCCTTTTTCACAATGCCGAGAGAAAAGGCATTAACAAGAGGATTCCCGTCATAGCATTCTTCAAAATATATTTCTCCGCCAGTTGTTGGAATACCCATGCAGTTTCCATATCCGGCAATGCCTCCAACAACACCCTCAAGAAGGTACCTGTTCTTAGGCTTATCAAGTCTTCCAAACCTCAGGGAATTCATATTCACAATGGGTCTTGCGCCCATTGTGAATATATCCCTCAGGATTCCTCCAACTCCCGTACCGGCTCCCTGATATGGTTCTATGAATGAGGGATGATTATGGCTTTCAATCTTGAACACTGCTGCAAGCCCGTCACCGATGTCGACTGCTCCTGCATTTTCTCCGGGACCTTGCAACACACAAGGAGCTTTTGTTGGAAATTTTTTCAGATGCACTCTGGAGCTTTTGTAACTGCAGTGTTCGCTCCACATTACAGCAAATATTCCGAGTTCAGTGTAATTTGGATCTCTTCCGAGAATTTCACATATCCTTTTGTATTCGTCTTCAGTCAGGCCGTGCGCTTCTATAAGCTCTTTTGTTACTTTTGGCTCACGCAAAATATGTTCTCCTTGGGATTGTATCTTAATTACGCAGATGTTTTATTCAATCTTTGCAATCAGATTAACCAGGCCGACCGAAAATTCCATTTTGTCATTGCGAGCGACCTAAGGGAGCGTGGCAATCTCATTAAAAAGCTGACAGCTAACAGCTAAAAGATGAGATTGCTTCGTCGCTTTGCTCCTCGCAATGACATTCTCGGTTAGCCTGTAACCCTTTGTTTATTTATTATCCTTAACTAACCTCACAATTGATTCCCATATTTTAATCCCGTCATCACTCCCAAGAACCTTTTCAGATGCTCTTTCAGGGTGCGGCATCATTCCGACTACATTCCGTTTTTTGTTGCAGATGCCTGCAATATTTTCAAGAGAACCATTTGGATTTGACTCCTCTGTAATCTCACCTTGAGGATTGCAGTATCTGAAGATAATCTGATTGTCACGTTTTAATATTTTGATTGTCTCCGGATCAGCAAAATAATTTCCATCAGCATGGGCAATTGGAATTTTAAGAACATCACCTTTTTTATAACTATTGGTAAACGGTGTATCAATATCTTCAACCCTTACGTGCACATGCTTGCAAATGAATTTCAGTGTTTTGTTTTTTATCATTGCTCCCGGAAGAAGTCCTGCTTCAAGAAGAATCTGGAAACCGTTACAGATTCCGATTACAAATCCGCCTCTTCCTGCAAATTCTTCTACGGGCTTCATAATTTTAGAAAAGCGTGCAATTGCTCCGGTTCGGAGATAATCTCCATAAGAAAATCCTCCGGGAACAATAATGCAGTCATAGTTGCTTAATTTTTCGTTCTTGTGCCATATGTATTCTGCATCTTCTTTGACAATATGCCTGATTACATGATAGCAATCGTGGTCACAATTTGAACCTGGGAAAACAATAATTCCAAACTTCATATCATTAAAACTTTGAACTGAATAAAATTAAGAATTCTTCAATGCCAAATTACCTTCTGAAAATATAAAAAGTTCAAATATCAAAATCCAAACATCAGAATAAGTTTAAGAGTTCCGGATTTGAGGAATTCAAAATTTCAACTCTTTGACTTTTTTCTTTTGAGCTTTGAACTTTGGTTTTTGAACTTTATTAAATGACAATTACATCTATCTCAGTGTTATATCAGCAAGTTTTTTAATTGCTTCAAGATACTTTTCACTAGTTTTTTTGACAACTTCTTCCGGCAATTCAGGCCCAGGAGGAGTTTTATCCCAGTCAAGAGTCAGAAGATAATCTCTCACAAACTGCTTGTCAAAACTCTTTTGTGCCCTTCCCTGCCTGTAGTCATCCTTTGGCCAAAACCTTGAAGAATCGGGGGTAAGGACTTCATCTATAAGGAATAATTTGCCTCCGCGTATTCCAAATTCAAATTTAGTATCAGCTATGATTATTCCTTTTTTCTCTGCAATGTTCCTTGCCCTCATATATATTTTTATGCTTATCTCCCTTATCTTCTCAGCCAGCTCAGTCCCAAGAATTTCCACAACCCTGTTAAATGAAATATTTTCATCATGGCCTGTTTCGCTTTTAGTTGAAGGAGTGAATACGGGAGTTTCAAGTTTGCCTGATTCAAGTAAATTCTTTGGAAGAGGTATTCCGCATATTGAACCGCATTCTTTGTATTCAAAATACCCTGAGCCTGCGAGATAACCTCTGACAACGCACTCAACAGGAAGAGGCTCTGATTTTTCAACTATCATGCTTCTGCCCTCAAGAATATCCCTGTACACTCTGCATTCTTCCGGATACTCGTCAACATTCATTGTAATAAAATGTGTCGGAACTATATCTTTTAGCTGGTCAAACCAGAATTTTGTTATATGAGTCAAGACCTTTCCCTTGCATGGAATTCCGTTTGGCAGGATAACATCAAAAGCAGATATTCTGTCTGTTGCAACTATCAGCAACCTGTCGCCAAAATCATAAACATCCCTTACTTTCCCTCTTTTAAAAAGCTTTAAGTCTGCAAAATTTGTTTTTAGCACGCATTCTTCAGAAGACATTTATATAACTCCTTTTTACCCATCTTTATGCAATTCATTTATCAGTCATTGCGAGGAGCGTTAGCGACGTGGCAATCTCATATTTGAATGAGATTGCTTCGCTTTGCTCGCAATGACATAATAAAAAAAGTTTTCTTCTTAAAGTTTATTCTACTATTTCCAACCTATAGTTTTCAATAACAGTATTAGCAAGCAATTTTTCACACATCTCTTTTATTTTTTCTATAGCAGTCTCTTTTGAAATCTCATCAATATTTATTTCAAAGTATTTACCAACCCGTATATCTTTCAACCCCTGAAACCCAAGAGAGACAAGCGCACTTTTGACTGCCTTTCCCTGCGGGTCAAGGACACTCGGTTTCAATGTTACATAAACTCTGGCTTGTGACAATTCATATTCCTCCGGAAATTACCTGCCAAATACACGCTCAAAAATAATATCAACATTTTTTAAATGGTGCCCTAAGTTAAAACATTCTTCAACTTCTTTTTCTGATAAATATTTTCTTATCTCTCCATCACACATAAGCAGATTTTTAAAATCTAAACCCTCTTTCCATACCCTCATTGCATTTCTTTGAACCATTACATAGGCATCTTCTCTTGATACTCCGTTTTTTGCAAGTGAAAGCAAAACCCCTTCGGAAAATATTAACCCTTTTGTTTTCTCAAGGTTCTCTTTCATTTTTTCTGGGTACACAAACAGGTTTTCAACAAGATTTTTAAATTTTACCAGCAAATAATCAATAAGAACTGTGCTGTCCGGGAAAATAACTCTTTCAACAGAAGAATGGCTGATATCTCTCTCATGCCACAGCGGTATGTTTTCAAGCGCTGCAAGGGAATTTCCTCTTATCACCCTTGCCAGTCCTGATATCTGCTCACCTGTGATGGGATTCCTTTTATGTGGCATTGCAGATGACCCCTTCTGCCCTTCTGAAAAATATTCCTCAGCTTCAAGCACTTCAGTGCGTTGCAGATGCCTCAGTTCTGTTGAAAACTTATCAAGAGAACTTGCAATAATTGCAAGAGCAAGCATGAATTCTGCATGACGGTCTCTCTGGATTACCTGAGTAGTTATAGGATCAGGTTTTAATCCCAATTTTTCACACACATATTCCTCGACCCGGGGTTTTATATGTGCAAACGTTCCGACAGCCCCGGAAATCATTCCGTAGCTTATATTCTCCTTTGCTCTTTCCATCCTATCAAGGTTTCTTTTCATCTCGCTGTACCAGAGCGCTATTTTCAGTCCAAAGGTTATTGGTTCAGCGTGGATGCCGTGAGACCTCCCTATCATAACAGTATCCCTATGTTCAAAGGCTTTTCTTTTAAGAAGGGGAAGGAGATCATTTATATCAGCAATTATCAGTTCAGAGGCTTCTTTGAGCTGGAGGGCAAGGGATGTATCAAGAATGTCTGAAGAAGTCATGCCTAAATGAATGAATCTTGACTCCTCACCGACATTCTCTGCTACATTTGTAAGAAAAGCAATTACATCGTGTTTTGTTTTTTTCTCTATTTCGTCTATACGGGCTACATTAAATTTTGCTTTTTCTCTGATTTTTTTTGTGGTTCCTTCTGGAATCTCTCCTGATGTTTCGAGCGCTTCACACACCAGAATTTCTATCTCCAGCCATTTCGAAAACTTGCTCTCTGGCTCCCAGATTCTGCTCATTTCTTTTCTCGAATAGCGAGGGATCATCTTAAGTCTCCACAAAAAGATATCTATGAAAATTTAATTTTATTTTTTATGTTTTACTTTTGATTTTCAATTATTTTAATAAAACTGCCTGATATCAAGGTCCTCTTTTAACGGACCCGTGGCTGCAAAAACTATTGATTCTTTTCTGAAGAGCTTTTTGCTCAGTTCCTGAACATCTTCTTTCTTCACAATATCTATTCCCTTCAGTGTTTCTTCTATTGTAAAAAACTTGTTGAAATAGATTTCCTGTTTTGCAAGCTTGCTCATTCTGTTGCTTGTGTTTTCAAGCGCCAGAAGGAAATTAGCCTTTAAATGGGTTTTAGCTATCTTCATTTCCTTTGAAGAAATCCCTTTGTTTATTATTTCATCAAATTCATTCATAACTAATTTTAGTATCTCTTCAATATTTCCGGGGCTTGCTCCTCCGTAAATCCCGAGAATCCCGGCATCACTGAATGAAGAAAAAAAAGAACATATAGCATAGACAAGCCCCTTTTCCTCTCTTATTTTCTGGAAAAGCCTTGAGCTTATGCTTCCGCCAAGAATAAGGTTGAGGGCGTATTTTACAAATCTTTTTTCGCTGGTCTGCCTCAATCCGGGCATTCCTATGCAGAAGTGTACCTGCTCAAGTTTTCTTGCTTTAAGCGAGCTTCCGGATTTATAAACCGGCTTTTCTCTTTTTGGAAAATTATTCTGCTCTGAAGATTTGAATATGAAATTCTTTTTTATCAAATCCATGAGGTTTTCGTGCTTGAAATCTCCAGCAATACAGATTATCATTCTCTGAGGCTGATAGGATATTTTAAAGTAATTTTTCAGAACATCAGTCGTGAGAGCCCCTATGGTCTCCAATGTCCCGAGGATAGGTCTTCCAAGGCCATGGTCTTCCCAGAAAGTTTTAAAAAACATGTCATGTACATTATCATCAGGCATATCCTCAGACATTTTGATTTCTTCCATAATTACCTGCTTTTCTTTGCAAAATTCCTCACCATCAAAAGTTGAGTTCAGCAGAATGTCCGAAAGAAGTTCCATGACAACGTCAAGGTACTGGGTTAACGCCTTTACATAAAGGCAGGTATATTCACGGGTGGTAAATGCATCAAACTGTCCTCCTATGCTGTCTATTGTAAAGGCAATATTTTTTGCATCCCTGTTCTCTGTGCCCTTGAACAGAAGGTGTTCAATGAAATGTGAAACCCCGCTTATTTCCTTCTGTTCGTCTCTTGAGCCATTCATCACCCAGATTCCAACAGAAACTGAGTGAACATTTGGAACAACTTCAGAAATGACCCTTAATCCATTTTGAAATTGTTCTTTTTTGTATTCAATCAACTCTTCTTTCCTTCTTTTAATGCTTCCTTCCTGCTCAGTTTCAGTCTTCCCTGTTCATCTATATCAATTAATTTGACAGCAATTTCTTCACCTTCCCTGACTTCATCAGAAACATTATTTACCCGGTAATCAGCAAGCTGTGAGATATGAACAAGCCCTTCTGTTTTTGGAAATATTTCAACGAAAGCCCCGAAATCCATAATCTTTTTTACTTTTCCAAAGTATATCTTGCCTATTTCAGGTTCCTGGCTTATATCTTTTATTATCTCTAATGCTTTGTTTGCTGATTCTTCGCTGACTGAAGAAATGTTTACCCTTCCGCTATCGTCTATTTCAATTTTTGCACCTGTTTTTTCTATGATACTTCTTATCATCTTACCGCCGGGACCTATGATTTCACCAATTTTATCAGGTCTTACATAATGGGTAAGTATTCTTGGTGCATAGACTGAAAGGTTTTCTCTGGGTTTTGATATTGCTTTTTCCATTTCATCAAGTATATGTATTCTTCCAACCCTTGCCTGCTCCAAGGATTTTTCCATAATCTCTTTTGTTACACCAAATATTTTTATATCCATCTGAAATGCTGTTATGCCTTTTTTTGTTCCTGCAACCTTAAAATCCATATCGCCAAGATGATCTTCAATTCCCAGGATATCTGACAGTATTGAAACTTTCTCTCCTTCCTTTATAAGACCCATTGCGATTCCTGCAACAGGGTCCTTTATAGGAACACCTGCGTCCATCAGAGATAAAGTCGCACCGCATACTGTAGCCATAGAAGAAGACCCGTTTGATTCCAGAATATCTGACACTATCCTGATCGTATAAGGAAATTTATCTTTTGGAAGCACTGCAAGCAATGACCTTTCAGCAAGGTTTCCATGACCTATTTCCCTTCTTCCGGGATTTCTCATAGAGGCTGTTTCACCAACACTGAATGCAGGAAAATTATAGTGAAGCATAAATGTTTTTCTGCTTTCACCCTCAAGGGCATCAACTCTTTGCTCGTCCTGTGATGTGCCCAGGGTTGTAACAACCAGCGCCTGCGTTTCACCCCTTGTAAATACAGCTGAGCCGTGTGTTCGCGGAAGCACCCCAACCTCGCAGGTTATTGGTCTTATATCTGTTACGCTTCTTCCGTCAGCTCTAATCCCTTCCTCGAGAATTACCCTTCTCATTTCTTCTCTTTCTGCTTCATGATAATATTTTTTTATCAGAAGTCCTTTCTGCTTGTCCTCTCCTGCTATTGCAAGTAATTCTTCCAGAATCTTGCCAAGCGCTTCCTCTCTGTGCTGTTTTCTCCCAATCCTCACCGCCCTGTTGATTTTCTCAAGAGAAAGTTCTTTAACCTTAACTTTCAAATCCGGGTCATCCGGTATTACAATTGTCTCAGATTTTTGCGGGTTGGCTGCTGACGCAAACTCTTCCTGTAAAGCAATTATTTTTTTAATCTGCTCATGACCGAACAGAATAGCATCAAGCATATCTTTTTCACTTATCTCATTAGCTCCGCCTTCAACCATCATTATTGCTTCTTTTGTCCCCGCCACTACTATGTTGACATCACTCTCTTCAATCTGTTTGTAGGATGGATTAATAATAAATTCTCCGTTGATTCTTCCAACCCTTACAGCTCCAACAGGCGTGGTGAAAGGTATTTTTGAAATCAAAAGAGCAGAAGAAGCCCCTATTACTGCTACAACATCAGGGTCGTTTTGCTGGTCTGCTGAAAGGACTGTGGCAATCACCTGTACTTCATAGTAGTACTCATCAGGGAAAAGAGGTCTTAAAGGCCTGTCAATCAGCCTTGAGGTAAGAATTTCTTTTTCCTGAGGTCTTCCCTCGCGCTTAAAAAACCCGCCCGGTATTTTACCTGCGGCATATGCCTTTTCTCGGTAGTCTACAGTAAAAGGGAGGAAATCTATATTCTCTCTCGGAGTGTCTGCGGCAACTGCTGTGACAAGCACCATTACATCGCCATATCTGACAAGCACTGCGCCATCAGCCTGTTTTGCCAATCTTCCGGTTTCAATACTTAGCATCAAGTCATTTAGATTTATCTCTTTTTTAATCATTAATTAATAACCTTTGGTCTATATGTTCAGTGGTCTTATTTTCTCAGATTTAATTTTTCAACAATGTTCTTGTATCTTTGAAAATCTTTATCTTTTAGATAATCAAGAAGTCTTCTTCTTTTACCAACTAGTTGAAGGAGTCCCCTTCTTGAGTGGTGGTCTTTTTTATGAGTTTTAAAATGTTCAGTTAAATAGTTAATCCTTTCAGTAAAGAGCGCAATCTGAACCTCTGTAGACCCGGTATCGCCATCACGATGCTGATGCTTGTTTATTAGTTCAGACTTTTTATCCTTTGTTAATACCAAAATCTCACCTCCTTTAGTTTTTTTGGTTATTCAGACAAAATGATTTTGCTTCGTTTAACATTTCTTCAGATGAATAGATTTTTTCCTCAATTTTTCCCTCTCTGGCAAGTTTTTTAACCTCTTCAATTGTGAGGGAATTTTCTATCATAAATTTTCCAATTTTAATCCTTTTAAGGGAATGAAGATAAGCACCGCATCCAAGGAATTCTCCAATATCTGATGCCAGCGTCCTTATATATGTTCCCTTTGAGCATTTTACAAGGATTTTGAAATAAGGAACACTAAAATCAAGAAGATTTATCTCGTATATTTTAATTAATCTTGGCTTTCTCGGGACCTCAATCCCCTGCCTTGCGAGGTCATATAATCTTTTGCCGTGGAATCGCAGTGCAGAAAACATCGGGGGTATTTGTTCCTGAACCCCTGTAAAGCGGTTCAGTACTGCTAATATATTCTCTCTGTCAACTTTTATATCATCACACTGTCTTATTATTTTTCCTTCAGAGTCCTGAGTGTCTGTAGAAATTCCGAGCCTTATTCCTGCTTCGTATGTTTTTTCTTCTTCCTGAAGAAAGGGTACCATTTTTGTTCCTTTTCCGATACAGACCTGTAATACACCCTCAGCAGAAAGGTCAAGAGTACCTGCATGGCCGCATTTCTTAACACCAAGGATTTTTCTTATTTCTTTGACAACATAAAAAGAGGTAACCCCCTTTTCCTTGTAAATGTTTAAAGCGCCATTTATCATAAAACTAATCTTGAAGTGATATTTTCTTTCAAGATGTTGTTAATAAAAGAAAAAAGTGGACTTCATTAGTCCACTTGCCCGACTAATTTTTTACACTTTTCTATATCAGACCATCCTGATTGTCAAGGGAAATCATTTTTTGCTAAAAGACTAAACAGGATTGATTTTGACAAGGTATAACGGAGTGCTTTAACTTTACTTTAAACAATAGCAGCTAACTATCGGAAAAACATACTAATTAAAATTCAGATCTCGCATTTATCGATACAGAAAAAGTAAGAGGATTGACTCCCTTTTTTGTTGACTGGAATATAAGAGTTCCTGTATGAAGTCCATCATTTAGTCGTCCTGTATCAGTTACTTGCATAACCACCTGGTCAGGGGTTGTTCCTGAACGTGGAATGATTTCCAGCCATTGAGGAACACTTGTAGCCTGCCAACCTACAGCTTCCTCTGTTCTTGTTGTGATTGTAAATATTTCCTGTATTGGATTAGTTATATCTTTTCCTATTATAACTTCTCCAAAATATACGCTTGTGGGAATACCGTTTGCAATTAACTGGTCATTTACAGTTACTGTAGCTTTTGCAAAGATGTTTTCATTTAAACTGCTCACAACTTTGATTGTTACAGGCTTTGCAAGGACTTTTAAAGGAGCTGTGTAAGTTCCCTTTATAAGTCCAGTTCCTACAATAGTTCCAACCGTGCTGTTTCCTCCTTCAACATCATTTATATACCATTCAACAGTGACATTTTTTTTACCTTTTTTTACTGCCTTAAGCGTAAAATCCATTTTTTCCTTTATAAACTTATCAGAAACCGCAATGCTGGTTTCATTTGGTGAAATTTTAAGAGAAAGTATAACAGGAGGAGTGTAGACCTTTACAAAAGCCTTTTTTGAAATTTCCGGATTGTCAACGCTGACTGCTTTTATTACAACTCTCATTGGATTGGAGGTAAGCACTGCCTTATCAGGAGCAGTATAAATCCCGGTCCCGTCAATGATTCCTACATTTGTGCTGCCGCCCTCTGCAAAATAACTTGCAGTAATTTCAATACCATTAGGAGGTGCAGTAATAATAAAATTAACAGTCCCCAGAACATAGTCAATAGTATAATCTGTATTCTGTATTTGTTTTACTCCTCCAACACTTATCACTTCACTGTTTTCCTGAATGTTCTGATTCCCAAGAGTAAAGCCTGTAGTTATCCCGTCTCCGCTTCCTAATGATTCATCAATCTTTACATACCACTTCACATTCTTGCTTATTCCTCCGGTTTTCTTTACAACAAATTTTTTGGTTTTTCCTGATTCAACTGCTGCTGTCTTTGGAATTAAAGTTATTGTAGCTTTTTTTGCGCCTTCACTGTAAGAAGCAATCATTAATAAAACTGCGCAGATTAGTACAAAAATTATTTTTATTTCTGTTTTTCTCATTTCTCCACCTGTCAATATCTCTCAATACATTAAATAATAATAATAAATTATTGTCAAGCAGTCAAAGTCTCTTATCGTCGAATTCTATAAAAATTTTTTTCTTCAGTTTTGGCCTGTTTCAAGATAGTCCATTATCTGAATGGCAGTTTTACTTTTAATGTATTTAATCTTACATAGTTCATCAACAGAGCTTTTCCTGATTTTTTCAACACTCCCAAAGTATTTCAGCAACTCTTTTTTTATTTTTTTCCCTATTCCTGGGATTTCATCCAAAACCGAATAACGCAGTTTCTTTTCCCTGAGGGTTTTGTGGTATCTTATGGCAAACCTGTGAGCTTCATCTCTTATACTCTGTAGCACATGAAGAACAGGAGAATCTTTTTTGAACTTCAGGGGAGTATCGCTTGAAGGTGTATAAACTTCTTCTTGTGAATATTCTCTCAAACCTTCTCTTCCTGTTCTCTTTAAAATGCTTTTCCCTTTTGCAATTGATATGATGTTCACTCCATCAATTCCTAATTCATTAAACGCCTTTATTGCAATATTCAATTGACCTTTTCCGCCATCAATCAAAACAAGCTCAGGCAGGGGTTTCTTCTCTTCGAGAAGCCTTTTGTATCTTCTTGTAACCACTTCAGAAATCATCTGGTAGTCATTTTGTGCTGATATAGTCTTTATCTTGAATTTCCTGTAGTTATCCTTGATTAATTTTCCTTCTTCCCATACGACAACTGACCCAACTCCCATTTTTCCTGAAATATTTGATATGTCAATACCCTCAATTCTTTGAGGGATTTTCTCAAGCCGCAGGATATCCTTCATTTTCTCAAGTTTGTTCATGGTATCTGCAGACTTATCCTCGTATTGTTTCAATGCAACGGCAGCATTTTCCTGAGCCATTTTAATAAGCTCAAATCTTTTACCAGTCTTTGGATTAATAATTTTAACGCCTGCTGTCTTTTTATCCTTTATCCAGTTCTGTATCACCTCTTTATCTCTGATATCTCTCGAGACAAGAATTTCTTCTGGTATCGATGTTTCACGCTCATAATAACGTCTTAAAAACGATTCACACGCATCTATATCATCAATATATGCTATGCTTTCAAATGAGTATTCTACATGTCCGACCAATCTCCCGTCTCGTATTTTCAGAACGCAGAATGCAATTCTGTTATTAGCGATTTTCCATCCTACGGCATCCTTGTCTTTGCCTCCCAATCCAATCACCTTCTGTTTCTGAACCATTCTTTGTATGGAGTTAATTGCATCTCTGTAGCGCGAAGCAACTTCAAACATCAGGGAATCTGCGCTTATTTCCATCTCGCTCCGGAAATATTTTAAAACCTCCTCAACCCTGCCTTCTAAAAATGATTTTAATTTGCCCACAAAATCCATATATTTATCCGTTGAAATAAAACCTGAACAAGGTGCAGAACATAAACCTATCTGATAATTCAGGCATGGCCTTGATGATTTTTCTTTGATTGGCTTTTTGCATGTGCATACCTGAAATATTTTTGACAATGTCTTCAAATTATCTTTTACTTCCCAAACAGGTGCAAAGGGTCCAAAAAAGAGACTGCCGTCTTTCTTGATTTTTCTTGTTATAACAAGCCTTGGGAATTTTTCCTTTACTGTGAGTTTCAGGTATGGATATGTTTTATCATCTTTTAAACGTATATTATAAATAGGTTTATGCTGTTTTATCAGATTATTTTCCAGCAGGAGCGCCTCCAGTTCGTTATGAGTCGTAATGTACTGTATGTCTTCAATTTTTTTTAAAAGTGCATGAGTCTTTAGAGGTTTTCCATCTCTTTGAGTAAAATAAGACTTAACTCTTTTTGATAAAGATTTTGCTTTACCAATGTAGATTATATTTCCGTTTTTGTCCCTTAAAAGATAAACACCTGGGGTATCCGGGGCAATTTTAACTTTTTTCTCTATTTCCATAACAAGAAGTTTTTATAAAGGAAGATTTTCAGTGAAGAACTTTTTAATAAAAATATGCTGGAAATTCATCGCAGATTACATTTTGTATTTTCCAAAATCCTCGGGTTTTAAGTTTTCAAGAATTTCCCTTAACTTGTCGTTTTTATCAACAGAGTCTTTGTACATATCAAAAGATTTTGCTTTTTGCAAAACCTCTTCTTCTACAAATATTGGAGCATTAACTCTTAGAGCAAGAGCTATTGCATCACTTGGCCTTGAATCTATTTCCATGTTTCCTGAAGGAACATGGATGCTTATCAGCGCATAAAATGTGTTGTCCTTCAAGTCGTTTATTACTATTTTGTGTACAGTGCCACCGAGATTTAAAATCATATTTTTCAGAAGGTCGTGCGTCATTGGCCTTGGTGTAACAGTTTTTTCCATCTCCAGGGCAATTGCTGTAGCCTCAAAGTATCCAACCCATATTGGAAGCGTTGTCTTTTTTTCAATGTCCTTTAATATAACGACTGGAGTTTTTGAGACGGGGTCCAACATCAATCCGTTTACTTTCATTTCTAACATTATATTCTCCTTTGTCTACTCAATATTTTATTTTTTCTGATTTTTCAAATATTTTACGTTTGCTGACTGTTTTCATCTTCCTTTTTCTTTTCTTCTTTTAGGA
Source organism: Candidatus Schekmanbacteria bacterium RIFCSPLOWO2_02_FULL_38_14 (assembly GCA_001790855.1). Taxonomy (NCBI): domain Bacteria; phylum Candidatus Schekmaniibacteriota; species Candidatus Schekmanbacteria bacterium RIFCSPLOWO2_02_FULL_38_14. The sequence goes on from MGDH01000011.1 coordinate 41,685, forward strand.
TTTTCAGTTTAAGTATTCTTCTGTGGTCTGCTTCCTGAACGGTAATTTTTAAATTTTCAAATCGTGTCTCATCTCCCCTTTTGGGAATCCTGCCCATCAGGTCAGACACAAAACCACCAAGAGTTTCGTAATCATTTTTAGGAAACTGTACTCCTATCTTTTCTTCAAGTTCATTCAGATTAATTTTTGCATCAACCACATAAACTCCTTTTTCCGGGTTTGATATGAGTTCAATCTCCTCATCATACTCATCTCTAATTTCTCCTACTATCTCTTCCAGAATATCTTCTATTGTCACAAGACCCGCAGTAACTCCATATTCGTCAACAACAATCGCCAACTGAATTTTATTTTGCTGAAACTCTCTGAGAAGTTCATCAATTTTTTTTGATTCCGGAACAAAACATGGCTTACGCATTATTTCTCTGATATCTGTAGGTTTTTCACCCTTATACCAGTACTGCAAAAGGTCTTTGGCATGAAGAATTCCTATTATATCATCAATTTTGTTGTCATAGACTGGAAACCTGGAATATTGAAATTCAACAACCTGTTTAATCATTTCATCAAAATTGGTTTTTCTGCTTATGCTTACCATATCAGTCCTTGGAACCATTATCTCTTTTACAGATATTTCACTGAGTTCAAAAATACTGCTGAGCATCTCTTTTTTTTCAGATTCAATTACACCCTCTTTATCACTTACATCAATTAAGTATTCAATCTCTTCCTGGGTTATAAAAGGTCCCTCTTTTGAAACCTTTCCTCCAAGCATCTTTATAAAGCCTCTTGAAATTCTCATCATAACCATTGTTACTGGATACAGAAGCCATACAAACATTTTCATTAAAATTATTGCAACTATAGCCAGTTTCTCCGCGTGATGCTTTGCATAGGTTTTTGGAGATATTTCACAGAACACAAGAATAACGAATGTCAGCAATCCAAAACCTATACTTTCACCTATTTTACCGTAATACTTAAATGCATATATGGCTGTTAAGAAAGAAGCCAGTATATTACTAATAGTATTGCCGACTAAAACCGTCGCAAGAATTAAGTTAGGGTTATCAAGCCATAGTTGTAATAATTCTGCTCTTTTTTTTCCGCTTTTTATGAGATGATTAATTTTTGAATGCCCTAATGAAGTCAGAACAGTTTCACAAGCTGAAAATATTATTGAGAGTATCAAACAGATGATTATCCCGAAAGGCATCCCCCAGTCTATTGATGAGTCATCCAAATTTTTTACCTCCATCTATAGTGAGCGACATAAATAAATTGACATATCTAAATCCCGATAGACGGGGTTTTCTAACCCCGTCTCGGCGGGACAAGAATGTCCCGCCTATCGTATGGGATGTTACTTGTGTCGTTCACTATAATTACTAATAAATTAATGAAAAAACAGGGTATCGTCAAGTAAAATCTCCTAAGTTTTTCTTAGCTCTTTGATTTTGTCTCTTATTATGGCTGCCTTTTCAAACTCGAGCTTTTTTGCAGCCTTTTTCATGCTTTCTTCAAGGACTATAATCTGTGTTTCAATGTCTCCATAAACAGGTTTCTCATCTTCTTCAACTTCAAGAGGAACTGTATAGTAGTCTGCTTCATAAATACTTGTGAAAACATCGGAAATAGATTTTTTGATAGATTCAGGAGTAATCTTATTTTCTTTATTGTAAAGTTTCTGAATTTCTCTCCTTCTTCCTGTTTCCTCTATAGCCCTTTTTATAGAGTTTGTAAGTGTATCTGCATATATTATGACTTTCCCTGATATGTTTCTTGAAGCTCTTCCGGCAGTTTGAATCAGGGAAGTGGTGGAACGCAGGAAACCTTCCTTGTCAGCATCAAGTATTGCAACAAGTGTTACTTCAGGGATATCAAGTCCTTCTCTCAGAAGATTTATTCCTATTAGAACATCGAACCTTCCAAGCCTCAGATCTCTTATAATCTCTATTCTTTCAAGTGTCTCTATTTCTGAATGAAGGTACATCACTCTCACACCCATTTCCTTGTAATAATCTGTCAAATCCTCGGCTGATTTTTTTGTAAGGGTGGTTACAAGAACCCTTTCTTTTCTTTCTGCGTGCTCTCTTACCTCATTTAAAAGATCATCAACCTGTGAAGCGACAGGCCTCACAATAATCTCCGGATCCGTTAAACCAGTTGGTCTTACTATCTGCTCAATCACATCATTTCCTGATTTTTCAAGCTCATATGGTCCCGGGGTTGCAGAAACATATATTGCCTGTGTTATTCTGTCTTCAAATTCCTCAAAGTTCAATGGTCTGTTATCAAGGGCAGAGGTGAGGCGGAAGCCATAATCAACAAGGGTTGTTTTTCTTGATCTGTCACCCCAGTACATTCCACCTATTTGAGGTATTGTGACGTGGCTCTCGTCTATGATAAACAATGCATCTTCAGGAAAATATTCCAGCAGAGTATAGGGAGGTTCTCCGGGTTTCCTTCCATCTATATAACGGGAATAATTTTCAATGCCCTGGCAAAACCCAATCTCTTTAATCATCTCTATGTCAAACATTGTCCTCTGATAGAGTCTCTGTGCTTCAAGAAATTTATTCTGATTCTTGAACCATTCAATCCTCTCATCCGTCTCTTTCAAGATTTCTCTCTGGGCAATCTTCATCCTTTCAGGAGATGTTACATAATGGCTGTTTGGATGGACTGCGACTTCTCTTATCTCTTCTTTTGGTTTTGCCCTAATCGGGTCAAGCTTAACAATTCTTTCTACTTCATCGCCAAAAAGTTCAATTCTGAGAGGGCTGTCCTCATACGCAGGAAAAACTTCAATTATATCCCCGCGAACCCTGAATGTTCCCCTGCTAAAATTTATATCATTTCGAGAATACTGCATCTCAACAAGCTTTTTTAATATTTCACTTCTTTCTATTCTCTTCCCTATTTCAATGAACAGATGCATCTTATAATAACTTTCAGGAGAGCCCAGCCCATAGATACAGGAAACGCTTGCAACAACTATTACATCTCTCCTGTCAAAAAGAGATTTAGTTGCTCTGTGACGAAGCCTGTCAATGTCTTCATTTATTGATGTCTCTTTTTCTATATAAGTATCAGTCTGAGGGACATAAGCCTCCGGCTGATAGTAATCATAGTAACTGACAAAGTACTCAACAGCATTTTCAGGAAAAAATTCGGTAAACTCAGCATAAAGCTGTGCTGCAAGGGTTTTATTATGGGCAATTACCAAGGTTGGTTTTTGAACCTCTTCTATTACTTTTGCTATAGTAAAGGTTTTACCTGAACCAGTAACTCCAAGCAAAACCTGATGCTTTTTATTTTCCCTTAGTCCAAGGCTCAAGCGTCTGATTGCCTTTGGCTGGTCACCTGATGGTTTAAATGAGGATTGAAAATGAAATTTATTCATTGTTAACGGCAGGATTAAAAAATCAGATTTTGGAATCAGACAATTTTATAGAATTTAATACCATGTCCTGTACTTCATTCAAAGTTCCGTTCATAACGCATCCAGAGGCATTTCTGTGTCCCCCTCCTCCAAAGAGCTTTGCAATCTCAGCAACATTGACCCTTCCCTTTGACCTGAAACTTACCTTAACCTTGCAGTCTCCCATTTCCCTGAACATCAGAGCAACCTCAATACCCTTTATTTCCCTTGCAAAATTAATAAAACCCTCTGCATCAGCAGGCGATGTACCGGTTTTCTTGAAGATATTTTTTTTAAGAGTTAACCATGATATTCTGTTATCATTGCTTATTTCAAGGCTGTTTAGCGCAAGTCCGAGAAGCTGCTGAGACCTGAAGGATTTGCTTTCAAAAAGGTTAAGAGAAACTTCCCACGGGCTGATATTGTGTTTCATTAAGTCGCATGCAATCTCAAAAGCTCTCTGTGTTGAATTAGAATACCTGAATCCTCCTGTATCCGAGAAAATTCCTGTAAACAAGCACAATGAAATGTCATGGTCAAGCTCTACATTCAATTCATTAATCAGTTCATAAACCATTTCAGCTGTTGAAGAAGAATTATGGTTGACAATGTCATAGTCTGTTCCATTCTGATTGGAGAGATGGTGGTCAATGTTTATCAATACTGTTTTATAATTCTCATTGTTAAAGATATTCCCGCACCTTTCCAAATTTTCGCAGTCAAGGAGTATTACCACATCATATGTTTCATTGATTCTATTGCACTGAATAATATTTTCTGTATTTGGCAGAAACATAAGATTCTCAGGAACAGTGTGCAGATTCTTCACGCTTACATTTTTTCCAAGTTTCAGCAATGCGTTTGCAAGCGCCAGCTCTGAACCGATTGCATCACCGTCAGGATTACGGTGGGTTGTTATGAGGAAGTTTCTGGATGTATTAATCGCTTCTACAGCTTTTTTCATTTTTCCCATTCCTCTTCGTTTTTTAGCTTCTGCAAAATCTTATTTATCCTATCACCATACTCAATAGAAGAATCATATACAAATTCTATCTCAGGAATCCTTCTTACGCTTATTCTCTTCTTAAGCAAAAGCCTTATATAACCGCTTGCGCTTTTTAACCCCTCTATTCCTGATTCCCTTTTCTCCTGTTCTCCAATAATACTCACTGAAACCTTTGCATAAGACAAGTCAACGCTTGTTTCAACTCCGGTTATGGTAACGAATCCGATTCTTGGGTCTTTAATTTCTTTCAAAAGAATATCTGATATTTCTTCAAGAATCAGTTCGTTTATTCTATCAACACGTTTGTAATTCATACAGTAATCTCTAAAAATAATAAATAATCAATTTTTTGAATACTAAATTTTAAAGAAATTTCAAACTAAAATATTAAATTAAAATTGTTTTTTCCCAGCAGTTTGCTGTTTTTCCTGATTTTTATAGAGCGAATATATAAAAAAATATGAGTGAATTCTAAAGGAATTTTTGGAAGATTTATAAAATCTCTACAGTGTAATCAATAAGCTCGCCTATTTCTGGTACGTTAAAACACAGGCAAAGGTCAAAATTGCTAATGGTTTACCAATAAAAACCGGTTTAGAGTTTTCCTGCAAATTTTTCCTGTATATATGATTCAATGATATCATTTAGCTTAATATCGTTGAAATTTTCAATTCCTATTCCGCATTCGTAGCCTGTAAGCACTTCTTTGGCATCATCCTTGAAACGCCTAAGAGAGGAAATCTTCCCTTCATATATAACAACATTGTCCCTTATAAGCCTGACCTGAGAACTTCTTGCAATATTTCCGTCTATAACATATGCTCCTGAAATTGTTCCAATCTTAGGTATGTAAAAAAGCTCTCTTACCTCTGCTCTTCCAATAACCTTTTCCTTATAAACAGGATCAAGCAAACCTTCCATTGCAGCTTTTATGTCATTAACAACATCATAAATAATTGAGTAAAAGCGTATATTAATGCCTTCCTTTTCTGCAAGTTGTGAAGCCTTTGTCTCAGGCCTTACGTGAAAACCAATTATTACGGCATTTGATGCTGAAGCAAGGATAACATCTGTTTCAGTAACGCCGCCTGTTCCGGCATGGATAACCTCTAACTTAACGCTGCTTGTTGACAGTTTCTCAAGAGAATCTCTCAAAGCCTGAACAGAACCCTGGACATCAGCTTTTAATATTATCTTAAGTTCTTTAACAGAACCCTGCTTTATCTGGTTATAGAGGTCTTCAAGGGTTATTTTGCTTGATTTTGCCAGCGATGCCTCTCTCTGTTTCTGTTCCCTCAAAAGACTTATCTGTCTTGCCTTTCTCTCATCTTCAACTACTATGAATGAGTCTCCTGAATGAGGGACTCCTGAAAACCCTAATACCTCTACAGGTATTGATGGTGTGGCAAAGTGAACTTTTTTTCCTTCATCGTTAATCATTGCCCTCACTTTGCCCCAGTGAACACCTGTTACAAAGGGATCGCTTATTTTCAGTGTTCCTGCCCTGATAAGAATTGTCGCAACAGGTCCCCGGCCCCTGTCAAGTTTTGCCTCTATTACGGTTCCAACTGCCTTTCTGCTTGGATTTGCTTTTAGCTCGAGCATTTCTGCCTGAAGTAAAATCATTTCAAGAAGGTCATCAATCCCTGTTTTCTTTTTGGCTGAAACATCCACAAATATATTCTCCCCCCCCCATTCCTCAGGAATGATATTGTATTCAGTCAATGCCTGCCTGACTTTTGTCGGGTCTGCATTGGGTTTATCAATTTTATTAACTGCAACTATTATTGGAACATTTGCAGCTTTAGCGTGATCAATTGCTTCAACAGCCTGAGGCATTACTCCGTCATCTGCAGCAACAACAAGAACCACTATATCTGTAACCTGAGCCCCTCTTGCTCTCATTGCTGTAAAAGCCTGATGACCCGGTGTATCAAGGAAAACTATATTTCCCTTAGAAAGCTCTACGTGGTAGGCACCAATATGCTGGGTTATTCCGCCTGATTCTTTATCAATTACATTTGTCTGCCTTATAGCATCAAGAAGCGATGTCTTTCCATGGTCAACATGCCCCATTATTGTTACAACAGGAGGTCTTGGCAGGAGTTTGCTTTCATCATCTTTAGTCTCGTATTCAAAAAGTTCGCTCTCTGCTAAACTTACTTCAACCTCATATCCGAACTCTTTTGCAAGGCCCTTAGCTGTTTCAAGGTCAATAATCTGGTTAATTGATGCCATAACTCCCATTGTTATCAATCTTTTTATAATATCTTTAGGCTCCTTTTTTATTTTTTCAGACAATTCTTTTACCGTTATAGAATCAGTTAGCTCTATTAAATTTTCTTTTTTCTCTGGAACTGGTGCTGGCTTTTCCTTAACATCAGCAACCAGTGCTGGAGCAGACTTGTCAGGCTTTTTAACTTCAACAGGTGTTACCTCTTTTTTTTGCTCAGGTTTCGGTTCCAGTTTTGGTTGTTGTTTTACTTCAGGCTTTGCTTCCTTTTTTGCTTCTTTCTTTGGCTTATGAAGTTCTGGCTCCTCTACCTTTTTAACCTCTGCTTTAACCCCGGCTTTTTCTTTTGCTTTTTTCTTCTCAGCAAGCTTCTTCTTTGGAGCAACAGTAACAGGCTTTTCTCCCTTTTCCGGTTTCTCAGCCTTTTCAGCCTTTGGCTTTTTTACTTTTGTTTTTTTCTCTTTTCCAAATATATCAGCTACAAGCTTACAGGTTTTCTCATCAAGAACGTTCATATGGCTGGAGATTTCAACACCCTTAGCCTTAAGCTTTTCCATTAAATCATTGCTTGATATGTTCAGCTCTTTAGCTAATTGATATACCCTTGTTCCCTTCAATTACTTGTTCTCCTCTCTAGTATTTCCCTGCACACTTTCCTGTTTTTGAGAATTATCTGTTTCTGAATCTTCACTCTTTACACCTTCATTTTTTTCTTTTTCCCTCTCACTCTTACAGAAAATATCAATCTGCAACCCTGTAAGTTTTGACGCAAGCCTTACATTTTGCCCTTTTCTTCCTATTGCTAAAGAAAGCTGTTCATCAGGAACAATGACCTCAGCAGTTTTATTACTATCATTGATTTTTATGCTGGTTATCTGCGCTGGGCTCAGGGCATTGGTTATAAAATCCTGATATTTTTGTGACCATCTCACAATATCAATCTTCTCTCCACTAAGCTCTCTGACAATTGACTGAACCCTTGAGCCCTTCATTCCAACACATGCCCCTACCGGGTCAACATCTGGGTCGTGTGATAAAACAGCAATCTTCCCACGCCAACCAGGATCCCTTGATGCACCTTTTATCTCAACAACCCCATCGTGTATCTCAGGGACCTCCATTTCAAACAGCTTTATCAAGAAGTTAGTATGGCTTCTTGAAAGAAGTATCTGAACTCCTCTTGAGCCACTTTTAACCTCTAAAACATAACCTCGTATAGTTTCTCCTTTGTTGTATCTTTCCTTTAGTATCTGTTCCCTTGGAGGAATTACCCCTTCACATTTTCCAAGGTCAACAATAATGTTCCCGCGTTCAATTTTCTGCACTATTCCATTTACTATCTGACCTTGTTTTTCTATAAACTCGGTGTATAAATGGTCCCTTTCAGCTTCCCTTACTTTCTGAACAATTATCTGCTTTGCTGTCTGTGCAGCAATTCTTCCAAATTCAACAGTTTCTGCCTTTACTTCTATATTGTCATTCTCGCAAGCCTCAGGTTTTATTGCCCTTGCTTCCTCATTTGAGATTTCTTCATTCGGAGATTGTACTTTTGAAACCACCTTTTTGAGAAGAAATATCTCTACTAATCCGGATTTCTCATTAAATCTGGAAAAGATATTCTCTGCGTTTCCATATTTCTTCCTCGAAGCAGATAAAACAGCAGTTTCAATGGCATTGATCAAAATTTTCCTATCAATGCCTTTCTCCCTTCCTATCTGCTCTATTACCTGAAGTAATTCACTTGCCATAAATTAAAACCTTATTTCTATTGAAGCTTTCAAAATTTTCTCAAATGATATTTCAAGAGATTCCCTTTTTTTCTCTGTTTCAAGAACAACTGATGAATCAGTAACATCTACGACCTTTCCTACAACTCTTGAAATTTTTTCATTTTCCTTAATTGAAACATTTACCAGTTTTTCCATACATCTTTTAAAATCTTTCTGAGTCTTTAATGGCCTGTCAATCCCCGGAGATGAAACTTCAAGGACATATTTCCACTGGAATATATCCTCAACATCAAGTATCCTGCTCAACTGCTCGCTTACATTCTCACAGTCATCCAGCTTTACCCCGCCTTCTTTATCAATAAAAATTTTCAAAAGATGTCCTGTTTTCTGCTTTTTCACCTCTATCTCAACTAATTCTATCCCTTCATATAAAAGAATAGGCTCAAGAAGTTCTTTGACTTTCTCAGTAAAATCAAGCATTAGCAGCTTCTAAACTCTAATTGTGTACAAAAAATCAGCACATTACCATTGAAAACATAATTCAAAAAACAAAAGAGCGGGAAAACCCACTCTTTTTAAGCTTAGTCCTTGAGTTTAATTTAAAATAATTTATCTGGATAAAAAAAGCAAGAAAAAAGTTTTGTATTTAAAGCCTTTTCCCCCTTATTCCTTTAATTTTAAGCTGAATCTCTTCCCTGCCGTTCCATGTATTAATATGAGGTGAATAAATTACATCATAATTTCTGCCATTATTTTCAATCTTAAAACCACCCTCCTCTTTGAAATTGAACCATATGGAACCAAAGGAAAAAGATTCCTGTTGCATTTCCATTTTCAGGTGTTCACCTCCACCTCCAACTACCTTTGATTCTCCTACAACATCATTTGATATAAAATTTGGTTCTGGATTTGATGTTCCAAAAGGTTCCAGTTTCTGGATTTCCTCTATAAGTGAAAAGGATATATCTTTGAAATTTATCTGACAATCAGCCCAGATGGTTGAGCTCAAATCCTTCCCGTATAATTTTTTTCTCCCGTAATGGTTCATTCTTTCAGAAAACTCTTTTAAATTCTTCTCTTCAATGGTCAAACCAGCTGCAGACTTATGACCTCCATACCCCTTCAGGCAATCTTCAGAGTATTTAAAAGCCTCATATAAATTAAAATCAACTGCAGACCTTGCAGAACCCTTGCCATTGCTTCCTATTAAAACCACGGGCTTCCTATAGCGCTCAGAAATCCTTGATGCAACAATGCCAAGCAATCCTATATGCCATTTGTTTTCTGACAGGATAATCACCATATCTTCTTCAAGGTTTATTGTTTTCTCAATCCTCTCTAATGCTTCACTCATCATCTCTTTTCCCATTGCCTGCCTTGTGCGGTTTTCTCTGTCAAGAAAGCTTGAAATTTTTTCAGCAATCTCTCTTTTTCTTGTTGTCATAAGGTTTACTCCACAATTTGCACTTCCAAGCCTCCCTGCAGCATTAATCATCGGGGCAAGAATATAACCTATATGCCAAGCAGTAAGTTCCTTCCTTCCAAGCCTTGATGCCCGTATCAATTCGCTTATCCACGGGAATTCATTCCTTTTCATTATATCAAGGCCTGTTTTCACAAGTATCCTGTTTTCACCAGACAAACTGGAGACATCAGCAATTGTTCCAAAGGCTGCCAAAGCAATTATCTGGTTTAAAACATATTCAGAGCAACTGTTTCCAAGACAAGCCATTGCAAACTTGTATGCTATGCCAACACCTGCCAGTTCCTTAAAAGGATAGTTGCAGTCATTCTGCTTTGGATTCAAAACAGCAAAAGCCTCTGATATTGATTTATCAGGAATATGATGGTCAGTAACAATCAGGTCCAAACCTATTTCTTTTGCAAAAGAAACCTCTTTAAAATTGCTTATACCGGTATCTACAGTAATCAACAGGCTGAAACCCTGTTCTTTTGATTTTTTTATTACATCCTGATTCAGCCCATATCCCTCAGTCAGCCTGTTTGGGATATAAAATGAAGGTTCCATCCCGAGTTCCCTTAATGTCATTAAGAGAACAGATGTTGCAGTTATTCCATCAGCATCATAATCCCCAAATACCAGCACTTTTTCGTTATCTCTTTTTGCCCTTAAAACCCTCTCAACAGCCCTATCCATTCCCTTCATAAGAAATGGGTCGTGCATACTATTAAAATTTCCATTTAGAAAGAAGTCTGCTTCCCTGATGTTTGTTATGCCGCGGTTTATAAGAACCTGTGCTGTTATTTTTGAAATCAGAAGGGTGCTTGCAAGTTCTTCCTGAAGCGCAGTATTTTGAGGATATATTTTCCAGTTAGCTGTGTCCATCATTAATTCCGTTCAAATTCGCTTTCAGCAGTCAGTCATTCCGCTGTGGGACAAGAATGTCCCGCCTATCGATAGGCGGGGTTTTTTAACCCCGCATTTTTTCTGTCATCAAATTTTGAATTTTGGACTTTGATCATTGTTTAGAATTTGGTGCTTAGAATTTAGTATTTTCCAATTAGTTACCCTTCAATGCCTCCATATACTTCCTGTGAGTTTCAATAAAAAACTCAGTTGTCACGGAAAGCTTGTAATCAGAATATGTCCACGGATTAAATTCAATGCTGTTCTTCCTGAAATTGAATGTCACTTCAGCGAAAATTCCGTCTCTTAAATAAATTCTGTGGCTGTAATTCTTCGTTGTTGCAAGAACAAGTTTTGAAGAAGTTATATAGCCCGGGTCTATGTTGATTGTGCGGTTTCTGTTTTCCCTTGCATAGCTTTCTTCAATTGAGTTTGTCAGATTTTTTATTTCTGCAAGCCTTTCTTTATCTATTAAATCCTTTGCTGTAACAAACCTCTTCAATAATCCCCTGCCCATCTCTCCTTCATAGTACCCTGTCATATTGAACTCAAAGGCTTTGCTTTCTTTATCAATCTCACCAAATTTTTCATTTAAATCCTTTAGGGCTGATTTATAAATGCCATCATCAGCATACATTATTGCGAAAAAAAGTTTTGCCTTTTCCGGAAGCTTGATCTTCCCCATCTCGTTCCTAACCCTTTCAAACATTTTTATTCTATATAAAAAAATTCATGGTGTCAATGATGCTTCTTAGAAAGACTAATTTTTCGCTTGAAAAATTATGTTGTTATATATTATCTTCTTTAATATTTTAATTAAGCAGATTAGAAGTAAACTGAGAACTGGGAGTCATACAGTGCCAATAAAAGGTTATACAGACTATAAGCGCAGGGAATACTGCAAGGACATAAAATGTCCTGTACAGCTTGACCTTGACAAGCAGAAAGAAGGTTCTGAAGAATACGAAAGAATAAGAAACATCTGCAAAATAGCCTGCATCCATACTACATATGAATTTCATCACTGGACAATGCAGAAAGGATATCTGATTGTGAGGAAGGAAAAGTAGGAATCAAGGGTTTGAGGATTCAAGGGTTCAAGTGATGCAAGAGATGATTTTAAACTTCACTCAAACCCTTGAACCCTTGACCACTAGAACCCTTTTACAAAAATAAAGGAGGAACAATACAATGGACTGGGGAATGAAAAACCGTTTATCGCAACTGATAAAATCTGACGGACACTGTTTGTTTATGCCAATAGACCATGGGTATTTTCAGGGTCCGACAAAGAACCTTGAAAAACCGGGCGAAACAATAAAACCTCTTATCCCCTACTCTGACGCACTCTTTGTTACACGAGGGGTTCTGCGCTCCTGTATTCTGCCTGAAAATACTCCGCCAATTATCCTCAGGGTATCAGGCGGAACAAGCGTGGTTGGAAAAGATTTGGCAGACGAAGGACTGACTACTTCAATAAAAGATGCTATTCGTCTTAATGTTTCAGCCGTTGGGATATCTGTATTTATTGGAAGCGACTATGAAAAACAGACCTTGCTGAATCTTGCAAATCTTGTGAATGATGCTGAGGAATACGGGATTCCTGTAATGGCAGTTACAGCAGTTGGAAAGGAACTAGAGAAAAGGAATGTACGCTACCTTTCGCTCTGCTGCCGCATTGCTGCAGAGCTTGGGGCAAAAGTTGTAAAAACCTACTGGTGCGAAGATTTCGACAAAGTCGTGAATGGCTGTCCTGTTCCGGTAGTCATGGCAGGTGGTCCTAAAGTTGACACAGATAAAGAGGTCTTCGAGTTTGTTTATGACGGAATGCAGAAAGGTGCCATTGGAGTAAACCTTGGAAGAAACATCTGGCAGAACCCTCATCCTGTTCCAATGATAAGGGCTTTGCGTTCAATCATTCACGAAAAGGCAAATGCAAAACAAGCAAATGACTTGTTCAATAGCCTTAAGAGTAGGAAAGAATAATAAAATTAAGGGTTCGAAGTCGATGGTTCGAGAGAAGTCCAAAAACGTAGGGACAGGGTTTATCCCTGTCCGCGAACAGCCGTAAAGGCTGTCCCTACATTTGGAAAGGAACGGTCAGAGGCAATCCGTTTGACCAATAGAATCCTAAAACTACTTTTATTGAAAACAATATTATGAGAGTCGCAAAATATTACAACAACAAAGACATAAGAATTGAAGAAATGCCAATTCCAAAGATTGCTTCCGGAGAACTTCTTGTCAAGGTAATAGCAAGCGGTATTTGTGGCAGCGATGTAATGGAGTGGTACCGAATCAAAAAAGCTCCTCTTGTGCTCGGACACGAAATAGCAGGAGAAGTCGTTGAAGTTGGCAATGGGGTAAAACGCTTTAAAGTTGGAGACAGGGTTTCTGTTTCCCACCATGTTCCATGCAACACCTGCCATTACTGTCTGAATGGGAATTATTCAGTCTGCGATACTTTGCGTTCTACAAATTTTGACCCTGGTGGCTTTTCAGAGTATCTCAGAATCCCGCAGATAAATGTTGACCGCGGAACCTTTCTTTTACCTGATAAAGTCTCATATGAAGACGGAACATTTGCAGAGCCATTAGCCTGCGTTCTTCGCGGACAAAGAATTGCAAAACTAAAACCCGGACACAGCGTGCTTGTAATTGGAAGCGGAATATCAGGCTTGCTTCACATTAAGCTTGCCAGAGCACTGGGTGCAGGGAAAATAATTGCAATGGATATTAATGAATATCGCCTTAAATCAGCAAAAAAGTTTGGAGCTGATGCAGTAATCAACGCAAAAGAGTATTCTGCAAAAAAGCTTTGTGAGAAAAACAACGGGAGACTTGCAGATATTGTTATCCTCTGCGCTGGCGCGATGTCAGCAATAAAACAGGCATTACAATCTGCTGACAGGGGCGGGACAATTTTATTTTTTGCGCCAACTGAGCCCGGGGTTAAAATTCCTGTTGATATGTGGAATCTCTGGCGCGACGGCATAACCCTTGCAATGTCCTATGCAGGACCCCCTGAAGACACAGTTTCTGCAATAGAATTAATCAGGGCAAAAAGAGTTATTGTCAGTGATATGATAACCCACCGCCTGAGTCTGGGAGAAACAGCACTCGGCTTTAAACTCGTGGCAGAGGCAAACGAATCCATGAAGGTAATCATAGAACCGCAGAGGTAAACAAATTCTAAATTCGAAATCCTATATTTTTTGAATTTATTTAGAGTTTAGAAATTAGGATTTAGAATTTTCTACTACCACTTCAACAATGCTGTTTCAGCAGCAAGTCCCGGACCAAGGGCAATCATAATCCCTAAATCCCCTTTCAAAGGAGCTCCCTTTTTAATTACTTGCTCAAGAACAAAGATTACTGTTGGTGATGACATATTTCCGTAGTTTTTCAGTACCGATTTTGAATGGCGTATTTCAATTTCATCCAAACCAAGCTCTTTTTTGATATTTTCAATCACATTTCTTCCGCCCGGATGGATTATCCAGTGTTTTATTTCTTTCATTTCAATCCTGTTTCTTTTCAGAAGCTCATCAACAGTTTTTTTAACCGATGGACCAGCAATATTCTGAATCTCCTTTCCGAGCACGATTTTCAGCCTTCCATCCTTGGAAACAAATCCAACGGAATCAAGATAGTCAGAGTCAACAGTTGACTGGAAATCCAGAATATATATCCCCTCACATGAAAAACCGTTTCCAATAAGCATTGCTCCTGCGCCATCCCCGCAAATTGCGTTTCCTATTATTGTTTCCATTGAGCTGTCTATATAATAAGCTGCTGAACATATCTCAACACAAAGCACGAGAACTTTATGTTCAGGATAAGCCTTTACATGGTCATATCCCCTCTGAAGCGCCGGCATTGCCCCGCAGCATCCCATTCCCTGAATATCAGTACGCTGTATATTTTTTTTCAGTTTAAGTTCTTTCACCATAATTGATGATAGTCCCGGACACAGATATCCGGTGCAGGAGGCTGTTATTATAAAATCTATCTCATCTGCTTTTATCCCTCTCTTTGCAAGACATCTCCTGATTGCTTTTTTGCCAAGCTGAACTGCCCCTCTCTTGTATCTTTTAATCAGTTCATCAGGATTCTCATGAGGAATATTGTCGTTGCCGGTAAAAAACATATGCCTTTTGGATATTTCGCTGTTAAGAAACAGCGACTCTATTCTTCTGCTTTTATATCCGCTCAGATTATATATTTCTTTCTGTGTATAGCTGTTATCAGGAATTGCAGTCCCAATGGAAATAATGGAAGGAGATATTTCTTTTTTAAACCTTGCTTTCTTTAACATCTTGAAACTCAATATTGCTAATTTATATGATTTATTCAATAAATATTTTTGATTTGAATATCCCCCTCACCCTTCCCTCTATTCTAATAAATTGTGTCGAAATTGCCAAGATGACTAGTAGCCGCAACCTTTAGGTTGCGAAACTCTTTTATTTACAATATATTTTTACCGCAGGCTAAAACCTGCGCCTACCAAAACTGGGGTTATGACACAGCCTTTAAGGTGAGGGGGATTCAGGGTTTTATTTTCATAAAAACCTTGACAAATAGATTATCTTGGAGAAATTTTAGAAATCTGCTATAAAAATAATATTGATGAAAGGAAAAGACAAAGATGAGTGATGAGAAAGAAAAGACAGACCTTTCCATGCTGAAAATCAACAGGCGGGATGATTCTTACAGTTACAACGAAAAAAAGAAACGCAGCAATTTAATAAAAATTATTGTCCCTATTCTTTTGCTGATAGTGATTTTTATTATTTTTAAAACCGGTATATTTTCTTCCTCTCGTAAAGTTGAGATTTCCACTGTCTCCTCATTTTATCCCTATCAGGCAAAAACAGTGCTGAATGCAAGCGGTTATGTTGTTGCACAGCGTCAAGCAGCGGTTGCCTCAAAAGGAACGGGCCGTCTTGTATATCTTGCGGTAGAAGAAGGGAGTCAGGTCAAGAAGGGAGATATAATTGCACGACTTGAAAACGATGATATGTCTGCATCACTTGCAAGGGCAAAAGAAAACTTTATGGTCTCTTCCTCAAACATCAATCAGGCAAAGGCTGAGCTTGAGGATGCAAGGGCGGATTATGAGCGTAAAAAAAAACTTGTCTCTGACGGAACTATATCAAAATCTATTTTTGATGCTGCTCAGGCACGTTACAAAACCGCTTCATCAGTACTTGTCTCAGCAGAGTTTTCAGTAAAGGCTGCAAAGGCTGCAAAAGATGAGGCTTCTGTACAGTTTGAAAATACTTTCATAAAGGCGCCATTTGACGGAACAGTTTTAACAAAAAACGCAGATGTCGGGGAGGTTGTTGCGCCTTTCGGTTCCTCTGTTAACGCAAAAGCTGCGGTGATAACAATGGCAGATATGAACTCCCTTCTTGTAGAAGCAGATGTTTCAGAGACAAATGTTAAAATGATAAGAGTAAATCAGCCCTGTGTAATATCCCTTGATGCATATCCTGAAATTAAATACCGTGCAATGGTCCATATGATAGTTCCCACTGCTGACAGGGCAAAAGCATCAATCCTTACAAAGATTAAATTTCTGGATTTTGACAAACGGATTCTTCCGGAAATGAGCGCAAAAGTTTCCTTTCTCTCAGACGAAGTCACCGACAATATGGTTAAAACCCCAAAGCTTGCAGTTAATTCAGAAGCGGTTTTTTCAATCGCTAACGGAAAAGCCGTTTTCATTCTAAAAAAGAACAAGGCAGTTCAAAAAACCATAAAAACAGGTGAACAATTTGGAGACCAGACGGAAATTCTTGAAGGACTATCTGAAGGAGACAAGGTTGTCTTAAAACCAAAGGAAGGGTTAAAATCCGGAATGAAGATTGAGATTTTGGAAAAATGAACGGAAATGTTGTTGAGCTAAAAAATATTTATAAAGCATACCGGAGAGACCATATTGAAATTCCTGTTCTGCAGGACATATCCTTTTCAATACCAGAGGGGGAATTTCTTGCCCTTATGGGTCCATCAGGCTCAGGGAAAACCACTCTTCTTAACCTGATTGCAGGCATAGACCGCCCTGACAGCGGTATAATAAAGGTTGCAGGAATAGAAGTTAACAGGCTGAATGAAACCGAGCTTGCAAAATGGCGCTCCCATAATATTGGATTCATTTTTCAGTCGTACAATCTTATTCCTGTTCTCACAGCCCACGATAACGTAGAACTTCCGCTTCTCCTTACAAACCTCTCGAAGAAAGAAAGAAGGGAACATGTCAGGATAGCTCTTGACCTTGTTGGTCTGTCTGACAGAGTAGACCATTATCCGCGTCAGTTATCCGGAGGGCAGGAACAGCGTGTTGCAATAGCGAGGGCAATCGTGACAGATCCAACACTTCTCGTTGCTGACGAACCAACAGGGGAACTTGACAAACAGTCTGCCCAAGATATTTTAAATCTTCTTGGAAGGCTTAATAAGGAATTCGGAAAAACAATAGTAATGGTTACCCACGACCCACGGGCAGCAGAAAAAGCCCATACAAGAAGGCATCTTGACAAAGGAGTTTTGATATAAAATGAATCTTTCAAAACTCATAGCCAGAAATCTTTTTCGCCATAAATTGCGCTCTTTTCTTGCAATGCTCGGCATTGCCATAGCGGTTACCGCCTTTGCCCTTTTGCGGACTGTTATTGATGCGTGGTATTTCGGGGTTGAAATGTCATCTGAAAACCGGCTTGTTACCAGAAGCGCCATCTCTCTAATCTCCCCTCTCCCGCTTGCTTACGGAGAAAAAATTGCAAAGATTCCCGGAGTCACGGCAGTAGGACACGGGACATGGTTTGGCGGGTTTTACAAAGAGGAAAAAAATTTCTTTTCAGACTTTGCAATTAATCCGCACTATTTAAACCTCTATCCTGAACTCCTTCTTTCTGCTGAGGAAAAGAAGGTATTTGAAACACAGAAAAATACCTGTATTATAGGTGAGAACCTTGCAAAGAGATTTGGATGGAAAATCGGAGACACTGTCAGGATAATAGGAAACATCTTTCCGGGCAACTGGGATTTTGTTGTTAGAGGAATTTACAGAGGTGCAAAAAAATCAACCGATAGGACAATGTTTTTTTTCAGATGGGATTACCTTGATGAAAGGATGAAAAGGGAATCCCCTTCAAGGGCAGGCCATGTGGGGTGGTTTCTGATAAATATAAAAAACCCGGATGATGCTGCCATTATAAGCAAGACAGTAGATTCAACTTTTAAAAATTCCCTCTACGAAACAATAACTGAAACTGAAAAGGCTTTTCAGCTGTCTTTCCTTTCAATGGTTGAAACAATTATTAAAGCAATGAAGGTTGTTTCTGTTATAATTATTGGAATAATCCTCATTGTGCTCTCAAACACAATGGCAATGACTGCAAGGGAAAGAATACCGGAATATGCAACATTAAAAACCATGGGTTTTGGCGCAAGGGATTTAATCTCACTCATTGGTGGTGAATCCATTATGATTGCGCTGTGTGGCGGGCTTACCGGAATAATCCTGACCTTTCCCATCGTAGAATTATTTGGCAAAGCCATTGAAAAATTCCTTCCAGTATTTGAAATATCAAACAATACCATTGCTTTGAGCTTTCTGATTTCACTTGTCGTTGGAATCTCATCATCAATCTTTCCTTTAATGAGGGCAATAAAGCTGTCAATTGCACAAAGCCTGAGAAAGGTCGGATAAATATTATTTATGGCAATCCCCGTTTATTATAATCTTAAAAATCTCACAGCAAGAAAGTTTACTACCGCGCTGACCTCAATTGCTGTTGCCCTTGTCGTTTTTGTTTTCGCGAATGTGCTAATGCTTGCCTACGGGATTAAAAAAACCCTTGTTGATACAGGTTCAGATGAAAATGCAATAGTCATCAGGAGGTCTTCTGTCTCGGAAGTGCAAAGCAGCATAAGCCGCGACCAGGCAGGGGTAGTCGAGACCCAGCCCGAAATAGTAATAGATGAAAAAGGAAAAGCAATGGTCTCAAAAGAAGTAATCGTTCTTATTTCTCTTATTAAAAAACAAACAAAGAATCTGTCCAATGTAACTGTGCGCGGAACTTCTCCTGTGTCAGTCACAATGAGGCCTCAGATAAAAATAAAGGAAGGGCGTATCTGGCGTGAGGGTCTTCAGGAGATAATTGTTGGAAGCTCGATTGCAAAAAACTTCAGCGAAATCAGGCTTGGCAAAACATTACGCTTTGCCCTCAGGGACTGGAAAGTTGTCGGAATATTTGATGGAGGAGGAAGTGGTTTTGACTCTGAAGTCTGGGGAGACGTGAATCAGGTAATGGCAGCCTTCCGCAGGCCTGTTTATTCTTCAATAACAGTGCAACTTAAAGATATAAGTTTTTTTGAAAAGATAAAAACCAGACTGGAAAATGACCCTCGTCTTACCCTTGAGGTAAAACGGGAAAGGAAATACTATGCAGAGCAATCAGAAATACTCGCATCTTTTCTGAAAATCCTTGGACTTGCAATCACCATCATCTTCAGCCTCGGCTCAATGATAGGGGCAATGGTGACAATGTACGGCTCTGTTGCAAACAGGGTTACAGAAATCGGTACACTCAGGGTGCTCGGATTCAGGCGTGGAAATATCCTTGTTGCCTTTCTCATGGAATCAATTTTTATATCTGCAATCGGAGGATTCGCAGGGCTTGTGGCAGCATCCTTCATGCAGCTTATCACAATATCCACAATGAATTTCCAGACATTCTCAGAGCTTGCCTTCTCCTTCACCCTGACACCAAGCATTGCAATCGAGTCAATGGTTTTTGCCATTGTTATGGGAATCATAGGAGGCTTTCTTCCGGCAGTCAGGGCATCAAGGATAGATATAATACGGGCACTGCGAAGTTAGCGGATGAAAGTGGCTTTTTCCTCTCCTGATTATAGCCCTGTTTGGGCAGTTGCCAATACAGGAGCCACAGGAAGCGCAAAAGTTATTATAGAAACTTATTAAGTGATTATTCTCATATATTTATTTTACAATTGAATTTCAATTGCAAAATCGAAAGAATTAGAATATAAATTTTTCTTACAGAATGCAATTTTTTTTATTTCTCGCAGGCTGAAGACTTAGTTGTGAGCTCAGTTGAACACCTGCGGCTACCCTAAGGCAAAAATTAAAGTTTTATGAATAAACTGAGAATCGGAGTTCTTGTTTCAGGAAGGGGAACAAATCTCCAGAGCATAATTGATAATATTAAAAACGGAAATATCCCTGCTGAAATCGCAATCGTCATCAGTAATATTTCTGGTGCATATGCGCTTTCAAGGGCAGAAAAGCACAGCATAAAAACAAAAGTTATAGAACACAGAAACTTCAAGTCCCGGGAAGAATTTGAAAAATCAATAATTGAAGTATTGAGAACAGAAGGAGTGGAACTTGTCTGCCTTGCAGGATTTATGAGAATTCTGAGCTCATTTTTTATAAACACATTCAAGCACAGAATAATTAACATTCACCCTGCACTGCTTCCATCATTTCCAGGAACTCACGCACAAAAACAAGCCCTCAACTATGGAGTAAAAATCGCTGGCTGTACAGTTCACTTTGTTGATGAGGGAACAGACACAGGTCCAATAATCCTTCAGGAAGCAGTTCCTGTTTTGGACAATGACACAGAAGAATCTCTCTCATCAAGAATCCTTGAAAAAGAACACATCCTTTATTCAAAAGCCATTATGCTTTTTGCTGAGGGAAAGATTGAGATAAAGGGGAGAAAGGTAATTATTAAAAATTAACTTATAACCTATAACTTTTTTAACTAATAGCTGACTGCTGAGAACTGAAAACTGATAAACGAGATTGCTTCGCCATTCGACAAGCTCATGGCTCGCAATGACATTTATGGACATTTTCTAATTTAATGAAGAATATTCTAAAATATATTTCAGTATTCCTAATCATATCCTCTTGTCTTTCCTATTGCGGAAGCCAATCTACAGGTGAAAAAATCTCAGATAAGGAAAAAATACTGGCAGTAATAAATAAAGATAAAATATCAATGGAGGATCTCAAGAAAAACATTGAGATTCTTCCGGAGGAATATAAATCACAGTTCAGGACTTTTAATGATAAAAAAAATCTTCTTCAGGACATCCTGACAACTGAAATGCTTTTCCTTGCAGGCAAGGAAAAATCCATGGACAGGAATGAAAAAATTATTTTAAAGGTTGATAACTTCAGGAAACTGCTTGTCAGGGATTTATACATAAACAAATACATAAAACCAAAAGCTACCCCTTCTGAATATGATATCAGAGAATATTATAAGAAACATAAAAATGATAAATATTTCAAGAAGGGATATGTTGACATCCATTATATCAGGACTGAAACAGAAAAAGAAGCAAAGCAGGTCTCTGGTATGCTCAAGAGATATGAATTTAAGGAAATTGCCAGGAGCAAGCTTAGTGGAATAAAATCTTCATACGAAGTTAAATCTCCTTCCCGTGTTTATAAGGATGAAGGAATGCCAAAAGTTGGAAGGAACAAGGAATTCATTGACATTGCCTTCTCGCTAAAATTCTGGGAAATCAGCAAACCAATCAAAACCAGTGACGGCTATTATATAATAAAGCTTATAGGGAAAGAACCTGATAAGTATGTTGACCTTGATGCTGTCAAAGATACAATAAAAAATACTCTTGAGAGAGAAAATTTCTTGAAGGTAATGGACGAAGAAATAGCTGCTTTAAAAAGCAAATATAATGTTAAAATTTATCCTGAAATGTTAAAGTGAAATATGTTTGATGAAAGTATAAACGAGAAGCTTTTTCTGGATCAACTATCAGGAATTTATAATAAGGATTTCTTCTTTGTAATGGGAGAAAACCTCCTTACCATCGCAAAGAGATATAACCGTAAGACATCCCTCATTTATGTTTTTATTGAAAACTTTGATGAAATCGTTAATTCTGACGGAAAAGACTTTGCAGAAGACCAAATAGAATTCTTCTGTCACAGCCTTCGTTCCATTCTCAGGAAATCTGACTTTCTTTCCCGCCTCTCCCATAACTCTTTTGGAATTCATGTAACTGAGACAGATTCCTTCGGGTCAATTATGCTGATAAAACGGATAGAAAACTTTTTCCGTTCTTCTGAAAACAACCCTGACGGAAAAGAACTTTGTTTCAAGTTAAACATAGTGCACTCAACTGCTCCTGATGAAGGTAAAACATTTGCTGATTTAATCATCAAAGCCATAGAGAAAAACGAAAAAAAAAGAAAAAGCCTTGCTCTTAATGCTAAGATAATGAATTCAAGTTTTTGGGAGCTTATCGATTCGATTATTGAAAAAAAATATCTGCCTCATTCTGAAATTAATTCTTCATATCCACCCCTGCAGAAAACCTTTCAGTTCCATTTTTCTTCTTTTTTTATTGATCAGGTCCAGAAATCTGTCCTTCAGGATATAATACTCAACAAAGACAGGAACGGAATGCTGTTCATAGGAATAAAAAATTTTTCAAACCCTGAAATAGGAGTTCATAATTATCACGCTTTAAAGAACATTAAAACAATCTCATACATTATGGGGCTCAAAGGAAAACATCCCCTGCCTATGCCCTATATTATTCCTGTGTATCTTCGTGATGAAAAAATCAGTTTTTACCGCTTCATATTTTTTCTTTGCGATAAATATGCCTATGGCTTGATAGGAAGAGAAGAAAATAAAAATTATTTTACAGGATTTCACTCTTCTGATTTCTACTTTATAGAACATATCATATCAAAACTTCAGCAATATTATTTTTATTAAATATGTCAAAAGCAGTTGAAAATGGAAAAAATGTTTTAATTCTCGGGAACAAGAGGAACTATATAGTATCTCTTGAAAAAGTTCTTTTGGACTCAGATTTTTCCGTTGAATTTCTTCCAAACTCAGAAGAATCAAAAAATAACATTTTAAAAGATACACCTGATTTAATCATAGTTGATCTGGAAGAAATAAATCCTGAAGAATTCATCCTGTGTGAAGCATTAAGAAGCCATCCATTATCATATAAAATTCCTTTTATTTTTCTGACTCCAAAAGATATCTGCGGCGATTTGGCACCAAAATTTGTAAGCACATCTGACAGGTTTATTCTCAGACCATTTAATCTATACACGACGCTTTCACTGATAAACAAAACAATATCATCATTACAGAAAAGTGAGATATTGTTCTCTTCAAAAGAAAGGACCATAAGGGGAGACCTTACACAGATTTCCTTGACAGATCTTATCCAGATTTTTTTTATGAATAAAAGAAATGGTCTTTTGACTGTTTCATACCAGACAGATATGGCAAAAATATATTTTAAGAAAGGCTCAGTAGTTTTTGCTTCAATGGGGAAAACCAAGGGACTGAAAGCGATTTTCCGCCTGATGACCCTAAAACACGGAAGCTTTGAATTTGATACAAATGAGATACCAAAAACCCTTAATCTATCAATGAACACTGAAGAACTCCTCTTGGATGGAATGTGTCAAATCGATGAAATTGAAAGCATAAAAGAATCCCTCCCGCCACTTGAAACCGTAATTACAGTAAACAGAACAAATGATATCTCACAATTGAAATCTTCTGAAGTCTTGGCAGATATAATAAGGTTATGTCAGACTGAAATATCTATGAGAGAACTCATAGACAATTCTCAGTTTCCTGACCTTGATGTCTACGAAGGGCTAAGGATACTATTAGTAAATGGCATCATTAAGCCTCACAGCGCCAATGAAAAGGAAGAAGGAAAATACTTTGACCCCCTGGTTGGAAAAGAAGATTTTTTTAAACTCAGGAAGTTTTTCAAACGCATACAGTGGAGAGAAGGCGAAATCCTCACAACTAAATTATTGATAATCTCATCAGACGAAGAACTGGAAAAAGATTTTATTAAATCCATTGAAACAGGCTTTAAGGACTTTAGCTCAGGAAGGAAAATTTACCGGACAGAAAATGAGTTTAGGGATATTGGCAGCTTCAGGATAACACACGAAGCCTTTATCTCATTATGCGCCTTCCCGTCATCAGTAGAACTCTCACCTCTCTGGGAATTGCTTTCTTCTAACAGGATAGGAACAATTGTGCTCTTTGACTTTAAAACTTTATCTTCCCTTCAAAATATAAAAGAAGCATTGCAGTTCCTTTCAGAAAGCAACTCCTTCCCTGTTGTATATGCTTTTAACAACACCCTCTCAGAGCAAATCATTTCACCTGAAAATTTAAAAAGGGAGTCCCCGGTTCTCTTTTCTGCCGACATTATCTTTTATAAAAATCATGATGCCTTGAGTGTCAAATCTGTTCTCAGAAAAGTAATAGAAAAAAATTGCAGAATAGAATTAATTACCTTAGATTAAATCTTTAAAACGGAACCTTGAATTCATCGTCTTCATTAATATCTACAGTGTTATGTTGTTCTTCTTTAACGGTTTCATCAATAAATCTCTCTTCTCTGTTCTGCTGATACTGAACAGGTTCTTCAATCCCCCCTGCTTCTATCCATTCCTTGTAGAGGTCAGCTATTTTATTGCACCATTTCCAGTAAAGATCTTTGCTGTCAAAACTCAGATATGAAGCATATTTTGTATTCCCCTGATTGTCCTGATACTTTCTGCTTGGAGGTGAACTTGATATTTTTTCGTTAGTATTGAATATCAGCCAGTCCCTTATCCATATTCCCTTTTCAGGTATTAATGGAACTGTTGCTGACGCAACAAGGCTTCCCTGAGAATTTATCTTTCTGAACTTAACCTTTGGTTTTTCTTTCATAATACTCCCCCTAAAAATAGAAATTCTAAATTCTAATATCTAAATTCCCTGCCTGCCGGCAGACAGGTAAACAAATCCAAAATTCAAATTACTTAAATCCAAAACAGATTTTAACATTTATATTTCGTTTTTGAAATTGTTTAGAACTTAGGATTTTAAATTTAGGATTTAATACCATTTATGTCAATTACTTAATGCTTTATCAATCTCTGTCTCAGCAAGGTGTATCTTTCCTGAACCTTGTTGTTGCTCAGTGCCATTCCGATTGCCTTTTTTGTACCCACTAAAATGACAAGCCTTTTCCCTCTGGTAACAGCAGTATAAAGAAGGTTCCTCTGAAGCAGGAAGTAGTGTTGCGGGAGTAGGGGTATTATTACAGCTTTATACTCAGAACCCTGAGACTTGTGAACAGATATTGCATAGGAAAGATATATTTCATCAAGCTCTGAGAAATCATAGCCCACTATGCCAGTATCATACAACACTTTTAATTCCTGTTTCTCAAAATCAATTTCCACTACCCTTCCTATATCACCATTATAAACATCCTTATCATAATTATTTCTCACCTGCATCACTTTGTCATTAATCCTGAAAACCCTTCCTCCCCTTGCAAATTCCACACCGCCAGGATTCAGCGCTTCCTGCAGTTCATGATTGAGGTTTGAAGCTCCTGTAATACCTTTATGCATGGGGCTTAAAACTTGAATATCATCAATTGGATTGAATTTGAACCTTTCTGGAATTCTTTCAACACACAGCTCTTTTATAATTTTTACTATCTTTTCACCATCCTCTTCTTCAATGAAATAAAAATCAAAAAGCCTCCCGCTCTCGTTTTTTGGAATTATTGGAAATTTGCCCTGATTAATCCTGTGGGCATTAACAATTATCATGCTTCCGGCAGCCTGCCTGAAAATCTCCTTAAGATGCACAACCACTGCTTTCCCTGAATTAATTATATCCTTTAAAACATTTCCTGCTCCAACTGAAGGCAACTGGTGAATATCTCCTACCAGAATTAACTTTGATGTTTCAGGAATTGCTTTAAGAAGGTTATACATCAGATGAATGTCAACCATCGAGGATTCATCAACAACCACCATATCAGTCTTGAGTTTTGAATTTTCATTTTTTCCAAAACCACCTTTTTGCGGATTATATTCAAGAAGCCGGTGAATTGTTTTTGCCTCTCTGCCTGTTGACTCTGAAAGTCTCTTTGCTGCCCTTCCGGTCGGAGCTGCTAAAATTACTCTTATTCCAAATTTTTCATAAATGCCCAGTATTGACCTGATAATAGTTGTCTTGCCTGTTCCGGGTCCTCCTGTAATAATTAAAACTTTTTCTGAAACAGCGTTCTTGATTGCTTTTACTTGGTCATCTGCAAGCTTTATATTTAGTCCTTTCTGTGCATTGCTTAGCTCATGTTCAATGTCCTTTATCTCCCTCTCAAACGGAGTCCTTAGCAAATCTGCTATCTTTTCAGCAACGCCTGATTCCGCCATATAGAAATGGAGCAGATAGACCATTGCTTCTTGTTTCTCTTCTCCATATTCACTTCTTCTTTCAATGAAAACGTTCTTTGTCCTTTCAAGTTCTCCAAGGGCACTTTCAATCACATCAGCTTCTGTCTCAAGAAGCTTGCAGCACTCATTTTTTAACTCCTCATAGGGATAGCAGACATGCCCGTCCTCAGCCAGCTCTTTTAAAACAAAAACAACACCTGCCTTTGCTCTTTCAATAGAGTTTTTTTCTATCCCCATGTTTTGTGCAATCTGGTCTGCTATTTTAAATCCTATCCCAACAATGTCTGTTGCAAGGCGATAGGGATTGTTTTTTACAATTGAGATAGACTGATTTTTGTAAGTCTTAAAAATTTTTGCTGAATAGGCTGGGCTTACTCCGTTGCTCTGCAGAAAAATCATAACATCCCTTACCCCCTTCTGCTCATTCCACGCGCAGGCTATCATCTCTATTCTTTTCTTACCTATCCCTTCAACTTTTTTAAGACTTTCTATGTCGTTTTCTATTATATCCAGTGTATTAAGACCAAATTTCTTAACTACCCTCTTTGCCATAACAGGGCCAACTCCCTTTATAAGCCCTGAACCAAGGTATTTTTCAATTCCGTTTGTTGTCGCAGGTATAACAGGAACATAGCTTTCAATTTTAAACTGCTCTCCGAACTTCTTGTGATTTACCCACTCACCGGTGAGCTTAAGAGTCTCTCCAAGGTTTGCTCCAAATAAATTCCCGACAACTGTGATGATTTTATATTCATCGCTGAGCTTCACCCTTGCAACAGTATAATTGTCTTCTTCGCTTGTATAGACAACCCGCTCAATAATTCCCTCTACTGTAGTTAATCTTTCCTTCATAGTTTCCTTTTATAACTAAAAACTTATTTTAAATAATTAATGGCAAATAATAAACAATTATTTTTTAATTTTAAATACAGTTTACAATGGGCTTATAAAAATGTTATCTTTTCATAATTATGAAAAAGTGCAAATATTAAAGATTAAAAGCTCAAAACTAAATTTATGAAAATCCTTGATAGATACGTAATAAAAGAGTTTCTGCGGACATTCGGAATAATACTGCTTGTTTTTCTGTCAGTCTTTCTGATTGCAGACCTGTTTGAAAGAATAGACGACATAATCGAAAACCATTCTTCAATAATCCTTCTACTGCGCTATTACGCATTCAAACTCCCCTTTATGATTTTTTCTGTTTTTCCTTTTGCTATTCTGTTTGCAACTCTTCTAACAATAAGAAATTTCATAGTCCAGAATGAATTAATAGCAGTAACTTCAAACGCCATAAGTCTTTACAGAGTCTTTATTCCTCTTGTTCTGCTTGGTGTTTTATTAACTTTTCTGACTTTTGGAATTAATGAATTGATTCTCCCAACCACTAACCAGAAATTTTATGATTTGGGATATGAAATAAAAGGGAAAATAAATCCATTTTATAATCCATCAAAAGATTCTGTACAGGAAATATGGTACAGAGGTTCAAAAAACCAGTTTTTCAATATGGATTTGCTTATAAAATCTTCAAAAGAAATATATAAAGTGACCATTTACCATCTTGATAACAAGTTTAAACTCAAAGAGCGGCTTGATGCGCAGAAAGTTCTTTATCGGAATGGCAAATGGATCTTTATTAATGGAGTACACAGGATTTTTAATGGAAATGACTGGACTATAAAGGAAAGATTTGAACAGAAAGAGATACCAATTAATGAAAGCTTTGAAGATTTTCAGCGTATTGCAAAAAAATCTGAGGCAATGTCCTTTTTTGAACTGAGTGCTTATTTAAAAAGACTTAGACTGAGCGGATTGGCTCATAACCAGTACAGGACTTACATTGTTGATCTGTATTCCAAAATATCAATGCCTGCAACATGCCTTGTTATGATGTTAATCGGAATCTCTTTTGCCGTCAAATCAGGACGCATAAAGGGAAATGTTATAGGATTTGTATTGGGAATAATTCTCGGGTTCAGTTACTGGATTATTTTTCATTTTGGCATTTCTCTTGGCCATGGAGGAAAACTCCCTCCGATGATTGCCTCTTTTGCACCTGCGGTAATTTTTGGAGTAACAGGAATATATCTTTTTTTTCATCTTGAATGATATTTTTTTTAAATGAATTTATTAAAGAGTTTAAAAGAAGGATTTGAACATATATTAAAGCTTGATGACCCGCCACACAAGGTAGCGCTCGGGTTTGCAATTGGGATTTTTTCAGGCTTCACTCCCTTTCTTGGGTTCCATCTCATTCTGGCTGTAGTTTTGGCATGGTTTTTCCGTGTAAGAATCAGAGTGGCAGCACTTGGAACTTTAGTACACAATCCATGGACCATTCCCTTTATTTATGGAGGAAATCTTGTTGTAGGAAATAAGCTGGTAGGCAGCGCCTCACCGGTCACTTTGAATTATATTTTGAACTTTGCAAACGATTTCGGAGAAGCCTTGTTTGCTCTTAATCTAAAAGCCTTTAAATTACTGTTCTACGATTTTTTGATTATTGCAAAACCCTTTGCTGTAGGAACAGTGGTGCTTGGATTTCTTTCTTCTTTTATCAGCTATCTGATTATTTTCGTAGTTTTAAAGAATATTAAAAACAAGAAAACCGGTCCTTAACTATGCCTGGCATTGATACATCAAATATTGATGAGACCCTGTCAAGTTACTTTGATTACCTGGCAATCGAAAAGGGATTGTCAAAAAACAGCCTTGAAGCCTATTCGCATGATTTGATAGATTTTGCATCATCAATCGAGAAGCAGGGATTCAAAGATATAAAATCCATTACCTCAAAAAACATAAGGTCATATATATCAGATTCAAGAAAGCACAGCCTGTCAACAAAAACCATCATTCGTAAAATCGCCTCCTTAAAAGGTTTTTTCAAATACCTGCAGATGAAAGGCGCTATTGAGGATAATCCCATTGTAAATATCGAGTCGCCGAAAACATGGAAAAAGCTTCCTCATACATTAAACATAGTAGAAGTTAACTCGCTTTTGTGCCAGCCTGATACTAAAATCCCTGTAGGTATAAGGGACCAGGCTATGCTTGAGATTCTGTATGGAGCCGGGCTCAGGGTTTCTGAGCTGGTTGAACTTACCACTAACAGCATAAACCTTGAAGTCGGGTTCCTGAGGTGTTTTGGGAAAGGCTCAAAGGAGAGGGTTGTTCCGGTTGGAGAAATTGCAGTAAAATGTGTCAGGAATTATCTCGACGAGGCAAGATCTATACTTTTAAAAAAATCAACATCTGATCACCTTTTTCTTACAAGGTCAGGAAAAAAAATGACAAGACAGGGGTTTTGGAAAATTATAAAAAAGTATGCTTTAAAAGCCGGAATAAAAAAGACTATATCCCCTCATACTCTCAGGCATTCCTTTGCAAGCCACCTCCTTGAAGGCGGCGCTGATTTGAGGTCTGTTCAGGCACTCCTTGGACATTCAGACATTTCAACAACCCAAATCTACACACATCTTACAACTGAAAAAATCAGGGAAATCTATAAAAAACATCATCCGAGGGCTTGAGATGAAAAATTCATTTTCAAAAAAGGTAATAATCCCCCCTACCCCCCCCTTAGCAAAGGGGGGATGGGGGGATTTAATAAAAAAACAAATTAAAAAAACAAGAAGGTACTTTGTATATTTAGCTGTTAGGTTGCTCGTGTTGTCAATATGGTATCTTCCTTTTAAAGCTAAAAGTTCCATTGGCGCTTTTGGAGGATGGGTCTGTTATCTGATTTTAAGAAAAGACCGCAAAAGAGCAGAAGAAAATATAAAGTTTGTTTTTGGAAATAAATTTTCTGAAAAGGAAATAAAAGACACTGCAAAAATCTCTTTTATAAACCTTGGCAGAAATGGAATAGAAGCACTCCATATTCCAAAGATTAATCTTTCGAATTTAAAAAACTATGTCTCTGTTGAAGGTCTTGAACATCTTGATGAAGCATTAAAAAAAGGGAAAGGTGCAATAGTAATAACCGGACATATTGGAAACTGGGAGTTTTTTCCAGCTTCTATTTCATTAATGGGATACCCTACTGCAGTAATTTCACGTCGTTATTCAAACCAATGGATTGATGAAATCTTGAAAAACCTGAGAGTTTTTCACGGAACAAAGGTTATTGTCAGGGAAAAAGGCTATGAAAATCATATGATGAAGGAAGTTTTGGAGGCTCTTCGCAATAATGAAATTCTGGGGCTTTTGATTGACCAGTACACAAGAAGAGGTTTTCTGTGTGTAGATTTTTTCGGGAAACCGGCAACAACTCCAACAGGTACTGCAGTCTTTGCAATGAAGACAGGTGCATCAGTCCTGCCGGGATGCGTTATAAGAAGGGATAAGGATAATTTTCTGATTAAATTCTATCCGCCGGAAGAAGTAGTCATTACAGGAGACAGGGAAAAGGATATCTACACAAACACTTTAAACTTCACAAAAGCAATTGAGAGAATGATAACCGAATATCCATCCCAGTGGGCATGGATGCATGACAGGTGGAAACTGAAGGAAAAGCAAAAATTAAAAATCAAAAGTCAAAATGAAGTTCGGAGTGAAACTGTAGGGGCAGACCTTGCGTCTGCCCATCTCAATCCTCACCCTGCCTCCTCAAACAAACGAGCCACGAGCCACGAGTCACGAAACCCGAAACTTCCCCTTGTTGAAATCTACTCCAAGCCCCACTGCTCTCTGTGTGAGGAGGCAAAAAAAATTTTGTTGAAAGTAAAAGAAACACTCCATTTTGAATTAAAAGAGATTGATATCTCGTCTGACAATTCAGTTTTAGAAAAATACAAGGAACAGATACCAATAATATTCATCAATGGCAAAAAAGCCTTTAAATTCCATGTGGATGAAGAGGAATTAAAAAAGAAATTAATACGAGGATAGAATCCGTAAAGAAAGATTTTTATGCTTGATTTGCTGAAAATTCTAATTGTGCTTGCCCTGCTTATCTTCCTTGTCTGGAGAAAGCTTGATTTAGGGCTTTCCATACTCTCATCTGCTGTGCTTTTTGGAATTCTGTTTTCATTGCCCTTTGAATCCTTTTTCAAAGAAATTCCTAATGTCATTCTTTCTTATGAAACAATCCAGCTTGGTGGAGCCATCATTCTTGTTCTCATATTCAATGACCTCTGGAAGGAATCAGGACAGCTTAATATGGTGATAAATAAAATTGAGCATATCTTTCAGGATTCAAGAATCACAATGGCAATGCTCCCTGCAATAATGGGGCTTATGCCAATTATGGGCGGCGCATACCTTTCTGCGCCACTTGTTGACCAGTCATCAGCCAAACTCAACCTTAAGAATGAGCACAAGGCATTCATCAATTTCTGGTTCAGGCATCTCTGGGAATACTGCCTTCCGACCTATCCCGGTGTTCTTCTTTCAGCCAGTATTCTTGGTTGCGGAATTTCAACTGTTGTTTTTTACAATTCCTTGCTCTCTGCTGCTGCTATTGTAGGAGGCATTGGTGCAGGTTTATGGGGAATCAGCAAAGCACACCTTGAAGAACACGAAAAACCTGAAAGAGTCGGGCATTTTGTTTTTCTTTTTGCTGCATTCCCTCTCATTGTTTTTC
The DNA here is from genome assembly GCA_001790855.1 of Candidatus Schekmanbacteria bacterium RIFCSPLOWO2_02_FULL_38_14. NCBI lineage: Bacteria > Candidatus Schekmaniibacteriota > Candidatus Schekmanbacteria bacterium RIFCSPLOWO2_02_FULL_38_14. Next base: position 73,361 of record MGDH01000011.1, read on the forward strand.
TCGCACTTATTCTTATTTTCAAAATTGACATTTGCCTTGTCCTGATAATTACAATTATTTTAAGTATTGTTATTTACCGCATCCCGCTTAAGAGTTTTTTCTCAATCTCAAAAAATAACTTTTCCATTCCAATGCTTTTGATTGTTTTTGCTGTAATGTATTTTAAAGATATCCTTAAAGTAAGCGGTGCTATCCAATTGTTATCTAATGATTTTCAAAACCTTGGATTCTCCCTTGTATGGCTTGCAATCCTGATGCCATTCATAATAGGTCTTCTCACAGGCATAACTGTGGCTTTTGTAGGGATGACCTTCCCCATTCTTTTGAGTTTATCAAGTGATATAACATTTCTTCCTCTTGCATACGCTTCAGGGTTTATTGGAGTGCTCATATCGCCAACACATCTCTGCCTTGTACTGACCCGCCAGTATTTCAATAGCAAATTTTCAGGAATCTATAAAAAAATGGTGCTACCAATCATTTTAATCTTTATAACATCACTTGGGATTTTTTTCTTTCTAAGAAAAGGTTTCTGAAAATCATAATGACTAATTTCAAACTGAAGATTCAGTATAACGGAACCAATTATTCAGGATGGCAGGTCCAGCCAAATGCTGTAACCATTGAAAAGATTTTAACAGAATCTATTGAAAAACTCCTTCAGGAAAAGATAAATCTGACAGGTGCGGCAAGAACTGATGCCGGAGTTCACGCTCTTGGACAGGTAGCAAATTTCCATTCATCAAAACTTTTTTTATCATCAGATAATGTTTTTTTGTGGCAGAATAACAAAAACTTTTTAAGATTTTTAAACTGTGTTCTTCCTAAAGATATTTCAGTAAAAAATATTGAAGCTGTTGATGAAGAATTTCATTCCCGCTTTAAATCTAAAGGAAAGGTTTATAAGTATCAGATATGGAAATCTCCAATCCACTCCCCGTTTTATTATCCCTATTCCTGGCACATATGGTATAAACTTGATATAGAATCAATGAAGGAGGCTGCGAAATATCTTGTTGGTGAAAAGGATTTTGCATCATTTCAGGGTACAGGATGTGATGCAAAATCAACTGTAAGAAGGATTGACCTTATTGAGATAAAAACCAATGGCGAGCTTTTTGAAATATGGGTTAAAGGTTCTGGTTTTTTGAAACACATGGTAAGAAACATGGTCGGTACCCTTGTAAAAGTCGGGACAGGAGAAATAAGTCCTCATATAATGAAAGACATCCTCAATGCAAAAGACAGAAGGACTGCTGGTCCCACAGCCCCTGCAAAAGGGCTTTTTCTGGTGGAAGTGAAATATTAATGTAGCCGCAGAGCCTTGCTCTGCTACTTCTATAGGACATGGTGGCCAACAACGCCGGAGTAATGCGGTTCGGTGAACACACCTACATCACCACCCTATAAACAGCCTTTCTGCCAGGAAAACCGGCAACCCTGCTCTAATTATTTTTGAAGCTGTCTTTTCTATATCATAAGGAACCGCTTTAAACCATATGAGCCTTTTTTCTGAATCAAAGATGATAAAGGAGCCTCTTTTGTCTCCATCCCTTGGCTGGCCAACTGAGCCGGGATTTACAAGAAATGTTTCTTCACCAGAAAACGTTATTCCCTCTTCTGAATCTGAAACAACACCCTGCTTTCCTTGTGAACAATAGAGAGCCTTTACATGTGTGTGCCCAAAAAAGCAGATGCTTATATCTTCAAAATTATTCTCCATATATTGCAGGTTCTCTCCTGCAGAACGTGCGCTTAAGATATACTCATCAGGATTTCTTGGTGAACCATGTACCAGAAGGAATCTGTCTTCAAAAAGAAACATTTCCCTAAAAGATTTCAGGTAGTCAGAATTTTCCTTTGCGAGATGCTTTCTTGTCCATAAAACCGCCTCTTTTGCATATTCATTGAAATTATCCGGCTCTGACATTCCACAGGAAGCCCTGTCATGATTCCCCATTATTGCCTTAATTCCACGCTCTCTTGTTATTTCAGCACACTCATTTGGATTTGTATTGTAACCAACTATGTCTCCAAGGCACAGAATCTTATCAACCCTTTCTTTATCAATCAGTTCAAGTGCTGCTTCAAGGGCTTCAAGGTTTGAATGGATATCAGATATGATGGCGTAGCGCATCAAAAAGTTCCTTTATTCAGGCTTGTCAAGAACAGACTTTCAAGGTAATCCCTTTTTGTCATTCAGGCTGTATCGCAATGACATTTTCAGTCAGTCTGCAGGGGTCTCTTTTCATACAAATAAATTTACAGTCTCTACACGTTGAAGGCAAGTTTAAAAACTTTTCTAAATTTAATTGCAAAACAGATTTTCTTTTGATAGTTATTTAATGAAATCCTAAAAAGGAGACTTTTTTGCCACACAAAAAATCAAATAAGAAAAAAGAACAGCATAGTTTTGACAAGGTTGTTAAGGTGATAGAAACCCTCAGGGGACCAAATGGATGCCCGTGGGATAAGGAACAGACACGGGAGTCAATCAAACCGCTTTTAATCGAAGAGGCTTACGAAGTGCTGGAAGCTATAGAGGAAAAGGACCCTGAGCTTATTAAAGAAGAACTCGGAGACCTCCTTCTTCAGGTCATATTTCACGCACAGATTGCAAAAGAGAGCAATGAGTTTACAATAAAAGAAATATTAGATGTTCTTCACGACAAGATGGTAAGGCGCCATCCCCATGTGTTTAAAGGTCAGGATGCAAAATCTTCAAAAGAAGTTCTGAAGCAATGGGAGGAAATCAAGAAGAGCGAAAACAAAGAAAAAAAGAAAAAATCTCTCCTTGGGGGAATACCAAAAACCCTCCCTGCACTCCTCTATGCACAGCGCATTCAGGACAAAGCTTCAAGGGTTGGCTTTGACTGGGAAAATATCAGCCAGGTTTTTGCAAAATTCAAAGAAGAGCTGTCAGAGTTTGAAAATGCATATGCAGAAGGCAAAAAAGAAAAAATAGAAGAAGAGATTGGGGATTTGTTTTTTACTTTAATAAACATTTCAAGGTTTTTAAAAATTAACCCCGATGACGCTCTTAAAAAAACTGCAAGGAAATTCATTTCAAGATTTCACTTCATAGAAAAAAAGATTGGAAAAACCGGAAAGAGCATAGAGAAATTTTCTCTTGATGAGCTTGATAAATTATGGGAAAAGGCTAAAGAGAAAGAAATCTCAGGAGAACTTTAATGATACATTCAGATTTTGTACATCTCCACGTCCACACAGAGTACAGTCTTTTGGACGGGGCTTTAAAGATAAAGGACCTGATAAAAAAATCCAACGAATTCAGAATGCCTGCCCTTGCAATCACTGACCACGGGAATATGTTCGGAGTCATTCAGTTTTACAAAGAAGCTCTTAACATGGGAATAAAGCCAATCATCGGATGTGAAGTATATGTTGCGCCAGGAAGCAGGCATGAAAAATCTTCTCCAAAAGGAATCTCCGAGGCATCCTTTCATTTTATATTGCTTGTCAAGAATCAGACAGGTTTTCATAACCTTATTAAGCTTGTTACAAAATCATATCTTGAAGGTTTCTATTACAGGCCAAGAATTGATAAGGAGATTCTTGCAAAATACTCCTCGGGGTTGATAGGGATGACTTCGTGCCTGAAAGGAGAAATCCCCTCTCTCTTAAACCATGACAAATTCGAAGATGCCTGCAATGTTGCAGAATTCTACAGAGGAATCTTTGAAAAAGATGATTTTTACATTGAGCTTCAGGATAACGGCATTGAAGCCCAGAAATCAGTGAACAAAAAACTTATAGAGTTAGCAAACAAGCTTAACCTTCCTCTAGTTGCCACAAACGACTGTCATTACCTTTCAAAGTCTGATGCATTAGCCCACGAAGTGCTTCTGTGCATCGGTACAGGCAAAACCCTTTCTGATACAAAAAGACTCTCTTTTTCTTCAAACCAGTTTTTCTTTAAATCGCCTGAAGATATGTGGAATTCATTCAAGGAAATTCCTGATGCAATACACAATACAATTAAGATAGCGGAAAAATGCAACCTCATCCTCGATTTTGACAGGTCATATCTTCCAGTCTATCATCCACCTGAAAATCTGAGCCTCAATGAATACCTCATAACCCTCGCAAAGGAAGGACTTGAGAAGAGGCTTGAAAAGATAAAAACAAAAGCAGAAGAAAAGGATTTTGAGGAGATTACTTCCCTTTACAGGAAACGGCTTGATTATGAGCTTGATGTCATAACAAAAATGAATTTCTCAGGCTATTTTCTCATTGTCTGGGATTTTATTAAATATGCAAAGGAAAACAATATCCCTGTTGGTCCGGGAAGGGGCTCTGCTGCAGGAAGTTTAGCAGCTTATGCCCTTAACATAACTGACATTGACCCAATCAAATACGGTCTTATTTTTGAAAGGTTTTTAAACCCTGAAAGAAAAAGTATGCCTGATATAGACACAGATTTCTGCCAGGACCGCAGGGACGAGGTGATAAGCTATGTGAAGAATAAATACGGCAAAAACAATGTTGGACAGATAATCACCTTTGGAACCCTTATGGCAAGAGCAGTCATAAAAGATGTTGGCAGGGTGCTTGGAATGCCCTATGCTGTTGTTGACAGCATTGCAAAGCTTATTCCATTTCGCCCTAAAATAACTATAGAGCAGGCTACTGCAGAAGAGCCAAAGCTAAATGAATTAATGCAGCAGGATGAAAAGGTTGCCGAACTTTTCAAAATTGCAAAAATCCTTGAAGGCTTGTCACGGCAACCATCAACCCACGCTGCCGGAGTTGTTATCTCTCCAAAGCCGCTTGAAGAGTTTTTGCCGCTCTACAAATCATCAGAACAGAGAGGAAGCAACAAGTCAGGAGAAGAAATTCTTACTCAGTTTCCTATGGATGACATTCAGACAATAGGCCTTTTAAAAATGGATTTTCTTGGCCTCAAGACCCTGACTGTCATCAAAAAAACAATTGAGATGATTAAAAACAATCAGGGCACAGAACTTTTGCTTGACCAGATTACCCTTGACGACCCTCTTACCTACAAACTGCTCTCTGAAGCAAACACCGCCGGTGTGTTCCAGCTTGAGAGTGGAGGAATGAGAGACCTTTTGAGAAAATTAAAACCCGGCATTTATGAAGAACTGATTGTTCTCATTGCGCTCTACAGGCCCGGACCTCTTCAGAGCGGTATGGGTGAAGATTTTATAATGGCAAAACACGGAAAGAAAAAAGTCACTTATGATGTTCCTGCTTTAAAAAATATTCTTGAAAACACCCATGGGGTGATTCTCTATCAGGAACAGGTGATGAAAATCGCAAATGAACTTGCAGGCTTTTCTCTTGCAGAGGCTGACATCCTCAGAAGTGCAATGGGAAAGAAAAAAGCCGAGCTGATGAGCAAACAGAGAGAAAAGTTCATTGAAGGGGCAAAGAAAAACGGAATCAATCCTTCAAAGGCTGAAAAAATATTTGACCTTATGGAAAAATTTGCCGGTTACGGCTTTAACAAATCACACAGCGCTGCATATGCGCTGATAGCTTACAGAACTGCTTATCTCAAGGCACACTACCCGGTTGAATTCATGGCATCGCTTCTTTCAAGTGAAGTGGGCAATAATGACAAGATAGTAAAATACATCTCTGACTGCAGGGAAATGGGAATAGAAATTCTGCCTCCTGATATAAATGAAAGTTTTGGGGATTTCACAATAAAGGGAAATTCCATAAACTTTGGTCTTACAGCTGTAAAAAATGTTGGAGTTCAGGCTATTGAATCTATCATAAGAACAAGAAATGAAATCAAAGGATTTAAAAGCCTTTTTGAGTTCTGTACAAATGTTGATTTAAGGGTTGTCAACAAAAGAGTAATTGAAAGCCTGATCCTTGCAGGGGCATTTGATAAACTTGGAGGGAACCGTCGCCAGATGGTTTTGAGCATAGATTTATTCATGGAAAAAGCTCAAAAGATACAGAAGGAAAAACAATCAGGGCAGACAAATCTTTTTGATGTTTCCAGCGCTGAGGAACCGATTGTAAATGATTCAGTATCAATGCCTGATAGTCCTGAATGGTCCGAGCATGAACTGCTGACAAAGGAAAAAGAGATTCTCGGCTTTTATCTCACAGGACATCCTCTTGCACGTTATGCATCGATAATTGAGAGAATAACAAACTGCAAATGTGAAACCCTGTCCTTTAAGAATAACGGCTCAAACGGGGAAGAGGAGGAATCAGTAATAGTTCAGGAAAATCCAAAATTTTCAAAAAAAGAAGGGGATGTTGTTTATTTAGGAGGAATGGTCAAGAATTGCAAAAAACATTTAAACAAGAAAAATGAGGAGATGGCATTTATTAATCTTGAAGATATGACAGGAGAGGTTGAAATAGTTGCTTTCTCTGAAGTTTACAAAAAGTCATCTAACCTTTTGGAAAAAGACAGCCCGATATTAGTGAAAGGAAAAGTTACATATAAAAGCCAGTCACCAAAAATCATTGCAGAGAGAATCATATCTCTTGAAAATGCTGAAGAAGAAATGGCTTCAAAAATACTGATTGATTTTACGGCAACAGGAATAACAAAAGACTCCCTTAATGAACTCAGGGAGCTTTTTGTAAACGAAAAAGGGAAATGCACTGTTGTATTCAAAATAGCAACACCACAGAAATTGTCAGTAATAATTGACCTGAATCAGGAAATAAAAATCAATCCGAAAAAAGAAACACTCAGGAAAATAGAAAACCTGACTGGAGGAGGCACTGTTCAGTGCCTAATCCAGTAAACGCCTTGCACCGGCAAACCGTTCTTTCCAGTGCTGACTATTCAAATCGTCAGCAACCACACCCCGGCTTGCGGAGGCGTGCACAAATTTTCTTCCATCAAGATATATTCCGACATGGGTAGCCGTTTTTGAGCGATGAACTTTTAAATTAGGCAGGATACATAGAGAAAGGCAGCAATCTAAACTATCTCCCGGCTTTGCATGAAAGAACACTAAATCCCCGTACTCAAGCTCATCCTCTTCAACCTCCCTTCCCTTTTCAAACTGCTCCTGAACAGTTCTTGGAATAGCCACCCCTGCCCTCCTGTAAACCTCCTGAGTAAATCCTGAGCAATCAATCCCTTTTTTAGAAATAGTTCCCCATTGGTACGGAGTGCCAAGCAGGTTATGGATATTACCTCTTAATAGTTCCTTTCTCCTGTCTGATTGAGATGCGCAACCAGCAACTAAAATTAGAATAATAATGAAAATGATTATCTTTTTATTAAATGTTTTTAGGATTTCAGATTCCAAGCAGATTCCTTTTTATATTTTCTTTTAATGAAAGAAACAACCTGAATACCCTGTACGGAAGCACGTGGTAATTTACTTCTGATATAATCATTACTGCTTCTGCAACCTCATCAAACATAACAAGTACAGAGGTGCTCAATGGCGAATAACAGACTTTTTCTGGGTTCTTGCGCAACCGCTCCTTGGATTTCAGTTCATTTTCCTTGACAGAAAGTATATTATTTATAGCATAATTAAACTATCACAGGCAAAAAAATAATTTATAAAACTGTCTTTCCGTTTTTTTACCTCACTCTTTTGGAGGTCTTCTTATGCTTAAATTGAAGTATCTCTGCTTTTACTGTATTTTAACTTCATTCTTATCAATAACCTCCTGCACGCATTATCAACCTTTACTTCCAGCCGCAGAGATGCAAAGGTTTACTGATGATGAATTTAAAAATTATTTTCTTAAACGCCTTGATGATGTAATCTTTGTTCAGGTCTTTTCAGCAAGATATCCGGTTCTCAAAAAAGTAAGTGATGGATCTACGGCAAGAGATTTAAGAATAGGAACCGTACCCGGAATAATAGGCAAACACACACCTCTTTTCAATCAATACAAACAGGAATACGAGTTATTGAAAGAAGAGCTTGTAAAAAGAAGCCGCGACAAGAATCTATTCCTTCTTGAAGAAACAATGAATAAAGCTGAAGGTCTGCTAAAAGAACATCTTGATAGCATATACTCACAGATTGACAGCGTAATAGGTTCGGAATTTAACATGCAATACAATTCACAAGGAATAATAGATGTAAAAAGACTCTATGAAATCAGCAGGCATCAGGGAGAAAGCATGGGAAACCTTGTTGATATGCTTTTTGAAAGGCGTTATGAATAAAATATATTTAAAATACTTTCACTATATTCCTTCCTATTATTATTTTTCATTGACAATAAGACTGAGTTCATTTAATTTCATTAGATAATGTATCCTTAATTTAAGGAGAAAAATTTTTTATGAGAGCTCTTATCTTAGCAGGTGGCAAAGGGAGAAACCTGGTCCCAATCACAGAAACCCGCCCTAAATCAATGATAAATATCTGCGGTAAACCTGTTCTGGAGTATATCATCCTTGGATTGAAGGACATTGGAATCAATGACCAGATTATTGTGCTTGGGCACCAGAAAGAAAAGATAAAATCATATTTTGGCAGGGGTGATAGATGTGGGGTTTCAATAACCTATGCCGAGCAGAAGGAAACTACAAGCATTGGTGGCGCAGTAATGTCTGCGCAGAAGTTATTTTCTCAAAACGAATATTTTTTTCTTGTTTATGGAGACATTGTTTTTTCCCCAAACATATTCCTTAACACCCTAATCTCATTCAACTCAATAAAGGGACCTACTGCAACCATTTGTCTTCCCCCTGCCCCGGGACTTTACGGCAACATCTATATGGACAAGGAAGTTCAGATAACCAAGATTATAGAAAAACCGGTTAACAGGAAATTCGGAAACTATATCTTGGCTGGAGTCTTTATCCTTCCAACCGATTTCTTTAAGCTGCTGTCAAAAGTTAAAAGCAACATGGAAAAAGCTTTTGACCTTCTTGTCAAGGATGTAGGGCTTCACGCTTCAATCTTTGAAGAGGACTGGATAGACTTGGGATATCCATGGAATGTTATTGATGCAAATAAGATTTTGATGAAGTCAATAGTTAAAACTACGATTCCAACTACCGCAAGATTTGAAGACAATGTGCGTATAAACGGGCCAGTGTTCATTGAGGACAATGTAACAATAAAAGCCGGAGCTACTATAAACGGTCCCTGTTATATAGGCGCTGATTCCTTTGTTGGCAACAACTCCCTTATAAGGGAATATACTTCACTCGGGGCAAGAAGCCTTGTCGGGTACGGGGTTGAAATCAAAAACAGCATAATATTTGATAAGGCAAAGATAGGGCGCCTTTCTTTTATAGGAGACAGCATTATTGGTGACAGTGTTGATATAGGTTCAGGAGTAATGACAGTAAATACTGATATAGAAAAGAAAACCATCAAAACTCATATAAACGGCAAATACATTGACAGCAAACTTGAAAAGCTCGGAGCCTTTATCGGAGACGATGCTGTTATAGGTGCTTCAAACACAATCTTGCCTGGAACCATTATCCCTCACAAAGCCAAAATCCCTCACAAGGGATCTATCTGAAGAGATTTGTTTATGTGCGGAATAAGCGGATTAATCGGACGAGCAGATATAACGAAAAAACTTTATAATAGCATAAGGAATCTTGAATACCGCGGCTATGATTCCTGCGGAATTGCTGTGCTTTCAGACGGACAGATCAAAATAAAGAAAAACATCGGCGCAGTGGATGAAGTAAACCAAAAAGAAAAATTTCTTGAACTGTCAGGGAAAATAGGGATTGCACATACAAGATGGGCAACACACGGAGGTGTTTCAAAAGAGAACTCACACCCTCACTCGAGCTGCAACAAGGAATTTGCCATAGTACATAATGGCATTATTTCAAATTACAGGGAACTTAAATCAGAGCTTCAGAAAAAAGGGCATAAATTTCTTTCTGAAACAGATACTGAAGTAATTGTCCACGAGATTGAAGAGTTTTACAGCAAATTCAGAGATGTGGAAAAAGCAATCAGAGAAACAATAAAAAGATTATCAGGAACCTATGCTTTTGCACTGATATCAGTCCACTCTCCTGAAACAATATACTGCGCAAGGAATGAAAGCCCTCTTGTCCTGGGAGTTGGTATGGGGGATATGTTTATTGGTTCTGACTTAAATGCTTTTATCGAATATACAAAAAATATTGTTTTTCTGAATGACGGAGAATATGCCATTGTCACAAAAGATAACTTCCAAATAAAAGACGCTTTTACAGGAAAAGAGAAAGAAAGGGAAATCAAAAAAATAGAGTGGGATGCTGAAATGGCTAAAAAGGGCGGCTATCCCCATTACATGCTGAAGGAAATCTATGAAGAGCCACAGACAATAATCAATGCCCTCAATATAGAAAAAGAATCAATTTTGACACTGGCAAAAATGATACTTGAAAGCGAAAAGACATACTTTGTCGGAGTTGGAACCACATATTATGTTGCTCTGTGTGCACAGTATTATTTTTCAAGTCTGACAGGCAAATATATCCCTGCCATATCTTCTGATGAATTTGAATACATCGCTGAGGTAAATGAAAAAACGCTTATAATTGCAATTTCCCAGTCAGGAGAGACATACGATACATTAAGGGCTCTGAGGTTTTCCAAATCAAATAAATCAAAAACATCTGCAATAGTTAACGTTGTCGGGTCTTCAATGGCAAGAGAGGTAAATCACTCCATAATGCAGGATTCAGGACCGGAGATATGTGTATTGAGCACAAAAGCTGCCCTTTCACAGATAGTAATCCTGATTCGCATTGCCATTGAGTTGCAGAAAATAAGAAAAAATATTTCTCAAAAGACCTACCAGAGATTTCACAGAGAACTTGAAGAAGGCTCAGAAATAATAAGAACAATATTGAACGAACATTCTGCAATCATAAGAAACATAGCATACAAACACGCCCGTGTTAAAAACTGGCTCTATCTTGGAAGAGGAATCTACAGCGCCATAGCGCTTGAATCAGCCCTGAAAATGAAAGAAGTCACTTACAACCATGCAGAGGGTATGTCGGGTGGTTTTATGAAGCATGGAACAATCGCATTAATTGACAAAGACATTAACTCTTTAATCTTTATGCCACCAAAAGAAGATAACGCATTATTTTCTTTAACTCTTGGGAATGTTGAAGAGATAAAGGCAAGAACAGGTTTTGTTTTAGGGCTTCATTTTGGAGATGCAAAAGGAATTTTTGATGAAGAAGTAATTCTGCCAAAATCTCCTCATCTGATAGCTCCTCTGATGCAGCTTATTGCTGGTCAGCTTTTTGCTTATTTTTCTGCTACTGCGCTTAAAAAAAATGTTGACAAACCGCGTTCTCTTGCAAAATCTGTAACAGTTGCATGATGGTTCGACAAGCTCACCATGCTCTCATACTGAGTCAGCAGAAAAAGCACCCTGAGCTTGTCGAAGGGTAATTGGAGAAAAATATTAATGTTATTGCCATCAGATTTTTTTGACCTGAGCAGATTTGAGCATAAGAGACTGTTTGAAGGTCTTCAGTTTGTCTGGGACTGTTTAAAGATTTTTCCTGACTACCTGAAAAATAATTTAAGACCCGGAATCAACTCCAAAATTACAGATGGTGTTTATCTGCAAGGGCATGACATTTTTATTGGTGAAAATACTACAATTGAACCCGGCACTGTAATAAAAGGACCAGCAATTATTGGTAATAATGTTGAAATCCGTTCCTGTGCATATATACGCGGAAATGTTATTGTCGGTAATAACTGTGTCATAGGTCATGCTTCAGAGATTAAAAACAGCATAATGATTGATGGTTCCAATGCGCCTCATTTCAACTATCTTGGTGACAGTGTTCTTGGAAACAATGTAAATCTCGGAGCTGGAACTATTCTCTCAAATTATAAGATATCTATTGATAAATCTATAAAAATAAAAATAAACAATAAGCTCTATGATACAGGTTTAATAAAGCTCGGAGCCATTATGGGAGATAACTCTGGAACAGGGTGCAATGCTGTTTTAAATCCGGGAACCCTTGTAGGAAAAAGGTCTTTAATCTATCCACTTGCATCGGCACATGGTTATATCCCACCTGATACAGTAGTCAAGCTAAGGCAGGACATTGAAATAAAAAAACTAAGATAGAATTTTTTAAGAATTTCAATTACAAACGCATCTCTTCCCTTAACATCAGCAACTTTTATCTTGATTTTTTTTTAGTAATAAATATTATTGTCTCAGATTTTTGCTGGAAATATTAATCAGGATTACTTAATTTAAATTTTTGATTTTTCAAACGCCGGAGTGGTGGAATTGGCAGACACACCATCTTGAGGGGGTGGCGGGTTTCCCGTGGGGGTTCGAATCCCCCCTTCGGCATCTATCATAATATTTATCAGATACCTTGAAGAATCAAAAATCCATTTTAAGATTAATTATTTACATTCAATTTACAAAAATTTACAATATTTCCATATTTTATTTATAAATTAAAAGTTAATTATATTTATCTTTTAATCAAAAATTGTGTATCTTGTTTTTTTGAGATAAAAATATTGTTTTTGTAAGGAGACCTTTAATGACAACAATAAAACAAATGAGACAGAAACCTATTAAACTAAAAGCTGTATTTTATACCGCTCTATCACTAATATGGATCTTCGCTACTGTTGCTTTAGGCCATGTGGTTATGGTGATAATCAATAAGGAGCATCCCGAATTAATGTGGTCATTTGGGCAGTGGTGTATGGTTGTCGGGTTTCTCTTTATTGTCTTAACAAGATTCTTTAAAAGCGACGGGTGGCAGAGCTTTTTCGGGGTTTTAGGCGGCACAGGAATGTGGATATCCTTTGAATATGGGCTTATCTATGGCGGTGAAAGATTGGGGGTATCTTATACCTATAACGGAAGCTATCCAGAATACAGGATGATGCAATGGTCAGTTGGAGTTCTGTTAATGGTCTGCATGTATCTTATGTTTCAGGAAAGCGTAAGGTGCAATCTTTTTGCTTACCTCAGAAGAAAACTCCATCTTATGAGAGGTGCTGTAGCAACCGGAAAAATAGACAACTATGGACCACGAACCGCTTTTGAATATATTATGACAACGTGGTTTTTCTATGTCCTGCTGATTATGGGTTACGATGAAGCGATCTTTGGCGCAAAGGGTAAATTCATTTATGCCGTGTTCTTTTGTTCTTTTGCAGTAGCTTTTTATCTTGCATACAAGTTACTAAACTTTGATACGTTCGGTGCAAATCTAAGGTATTCCATTCCTGTAGTTTTGATATTCTGGAACGATATTGAGATCCTTGCTAAATGGGGCATGCTAAAAGAACCCTGGGTTCATATCAACTGGCCTATTATGTTAGCAATAATCTTTGGTTTCTGCTTTTCAAGTTATCTTATCTACAAAGATTTGTCTGCAAAAAGAAGCAAGGAAACAATGCCAGTGATTGAAGACTTGAAACAGGCGGAAATATAAAATAATTTATAACCTGTAACTTATAACTTTAAAGAGGTAAAAATGAAAAATATAAAAATAATGATTTTTTTTATATTGCTTATGTCAACAGCAGCATTGCTTAATGCCGAAACTCTTAAGGCTGTTGTTATAGATGGGAATACTCTGTTTAATAACGCCTACAGTCCGCAGAATAAGCCTTATACTGAGGAAGAACTTGTTGTTGCTAAAACCAATGCTGAGAGAGGAGGCAAGCTTTTCCTCCTTACCAAAGATGGTACTCTCTACTATCCAGCTCCAAAAAAAGGAGAAAAATCCGCAATATTCCTGAATCAAAACATGAATGCCCCGAGAATTACACGCATCTTTGGAAAAGAGCTTCAAGCTCAAATCAATGCTCAAAACAAAAAGAAATTTACCTGGCTAACCCTTGTTCATGTTGTCGGCAATGAAGTTGAGATAACAGGGGATATATATCCAGGCTATTCCGGAGTTAAAGGAATTCATATAAAGACTATAAAATGTGATAAGGTGCCGTAAGTTATAGAATGCTTTAAGCCCGGAAGAGCAGAAGTCATTGCAAGAAGTGTAACGACAAAGCAATCTTATTTGCCGAACTTACTATTTCCACCCACATAAAATGTAATAACTTGTCTAAACAGCCTGTTCGAACCTGTCACATTTTTCCAAACAAACAACTTTTCCCTTAAGATTCTGTTGACTTTTTAGATTTTCAATGATAAAAATTTTTAAACCTGAATCAGGCAGTTCAGCATAATTCTCTGATTCGGGTTATTTTTTAATACAGGTTTTCTAAACATTTTAAGCTTAGAAAGAAGATATAAGAAAAGGTTTACAGCTTTTTTTTATTTGAAAAATGAATATCAGGAAGATAACTCTAATTGAACCCAAATCGCCTGGAATTCATGTCTTTTCAAGAATTCCTATTCCAAGGCTTGGGTTGCCAATACTCGGAACTATTCTTGCAAGAAAAGGTTTTGACGTAAAAATTTATGTGGAAGACCTTAATGGAATTAACTTTGATGATGTTCTGAGCTCTGACCTGATTGGGATTTCATCAATAACCACTACTGCTACAGGAGGTTATGAAATAGCAAAAAAGGCTAATGAAAGAGGAATACCGGTTATCCTTGGCGGAGTACATAATACCTTCCTCCCTGATGAAGGACTAAAATATGCAGATTATATAGTCAGAGGTGAGGGAGAGGAGACATTTGAAGAACTGATTGATGCTTTAATTGACGGAAAAGACTTAAGCGAAATCCATGGGCTCTCTTTCAAAAAAGATGAAACCCCCGTTCACAACCCTCCCAGAAATTTACAAGACAATCTCAATCTCTATCCTGTTCCTGATTTGTCTCTTATAGATGGTTATAAAAAAATGAAAGTCCTTCCTGTTTCAACTTCAAGAGGTTGCCCTTTTAACTGTAATTTCTGTTCAGTTACTGCAATAAACGGGAAAAACTACCGCTTCAGAAACCACGAACTGATAATAGAAGAACTGAAAAAAGCAAATAGAAGACATGTCTTTTTTGTTGATGACAACTTCACCGCAAACAAAGAGAGGACAAAAACCCTTCTTGAATATATGTTAAGCAAAAATGTTGCTCCAGAGTGGAGCGCACAGGCAAGAGTTGATGTGGTTAATGACAATAATCTCCTTAAACTTATGAAAAGGACTGGTTGCTACAATGTATACATTGGTTTTGAGTCAATAAACCCAAATACTTTAAAGCTATTTAAAAAGGGACAACAGCTTGAAGATATTGAACAGAGCATAAAAAAGCTTCATGAAGAAAATATACAAATTCACGGCATGTTTGTTTTTGGTTCTGATGAAGATGACATAAAAACCATTAGAGAGACGGTTGCCTTTGCAAAAAGACTTAATATCGATTCAGTACAATTTATGATTCTCACTCCCCTGCCAGGAACACAAACATATGAAAGCTATAAAAAAGAATCCAGAATATTGACCTATGACTGGAATCTTTATGATGCTCATCATGTAGTATATACCCCAAAGAAAATGACTCCTTTTGAACTTCAAAAGGAAACTTTTAAAGCAATGAATAAATTCTATTCTTGGGTACAGATACTTAAAAGAGTCTGGGCAAGAGATGCTTACAACGTAGTTATTAAAACATATGCAAAAAATATAATTTCAAAATGGAAGAAAGATAACTACTCATATATGAAGGATATGAAATCAGGAGTACCTTACCAGAGTGAAGATGAAAAACATCTGTTTCCTTTTTCAATCCGCTCAAAATTAAAGACAATCGGTATTCCAGGAGCTTCTTTGCATTTAGGCTCAAGAGAGTTTTTGAAAAGCTTTTTTGGAGAAGTTGGTGTCAATTTCAAATTCGCTGATATCTGGAAAAATATCAATTCCGAGAAAAACTCAGGCTCTGTTTTCAAAGACGCCTGTCTTCCGGTTAAGTTTACCTTTAACCAGCTTTCTGAGCTTAAAGACAAAGTTGATATTATTTTAATACCTGAAATAAAGGCAAAAATACCCAACCAGTACTGCCAGCATCTTTCAAGCTTTATTGAAAAAATGAAAACCTTGAAAGATGGTTTTCCCCCAATTGTCAATTTTCTTTTTGATCCTGTCAATGGACCAAGCTATCAGGCATGTTCAAAAGTAGGACTGCTGTTTACTCAGAATATAAAAAAGATTCATAATTCCTATCATAATGCTGTTTCTAATTACAAAGAAACAATAATGGAAAAGTTAAAGTCTCTGAAAGACTTTGGAGTTAAAAAAGACGAGAAATCGCTTAAAATAGCTTTTCTTTCACCACCCTATATTCTTCATAATTCAAATCTGTCAGGGCCTATTCTGAATTTTTTAAAAGAAAAAGAACTCAACCATTTAACTGACAAAAATATCAGCATAAGCTATCTCCCTGATGGAACGGATTTAAACGTTCAGGAGTTTTTTTGCAGCAGCGATAACGTTCTGTTTGACATGGCGCATAAATTTTCTTCAGATTCAACAATTGACGGAATCATAATTCTTGGGTCAGAAGGATGTTTTTCTTCAAAAACCACAAGAAGCTTAATTGAAAATAATGATGATGTTAAAATAAATAAACCGCTCAAAGTATTACAGCTTAGAGAAGATTTAAATTTTAACAGTCTGATTTCTGATATAAAGATATTTCTTTCCGCTATTGATCAACGGAAAGGAACATCAGCGAATTCATTTCTTTAGATTATGAGTAATATCATCTCTGCTTTTTTATCAGCGTGATTATAACTTTAAAAAGCCAAGGAGAAGGATTTTGGGAAAAAGAAGAGTTGTTGTAACAGGAATTGGTATAATCTCGCCAATCGGCATAGGGATTAAAGAAAACTGGAACGATTTGCTTGCTGGAAAATCAGGAATTGATAAAATCAGCAAATTTGACACCACTGATTTTTCCTGTAAAATTGCCGGTGAGGTAAAAGACTTTGACCCTCACAAATACATTGACCCCAAAGAAGCAAAAAAAATGGATACTTTTATCCAGTATGCCCTTGCAGCAAGCTGTATGGCGATGGAGGATTCAGGGCTTAAAATTAGTGACGAAATTGCTGAAATGGCAGGAGTAATAGTTGGTTCAGGTATTGGCGGAATGCCTCTTATTGAAAAAAATTACAAGATATACCTTGAAAAGGGACCAAAAAGGATATCCCCATTTTTTATTCCTCAAGTAATAATAAACCTTGCTCCAGGACAAATTGCAATGATGTTCAACGCAAAAGGACCAAATTCAAGTGTTGTTACAGCATGTGCAACCTCTAACCATTCAATCGGTGAAGCATTCAGAACCATTCAGAGAGAAGAGGCGGATGTGATGATTACCGGAGGGAGTGAATCTGTTATTACTCCACTTGCCATAGGCGGTTTTTGCTCAATGCGTGCGCTTTCAACACAGAACGAAGAACCATCAAAAGCAAGCAGACCTTTTGATTTAAAAAGAGATGGATTTATTATGGGTGAAGGTTCTGGAATACTTATTCTTGAAGAGCTTGAATTTGCAAAAAAAAGAGGTGCAAGGATAAGAGGAGAACTTATCGGTTACGGTCAGTCCTGCGATGCATATCATATGACTTCACCATCAATTGACGGAGAAGGAGCTGTACGCTGTATGGCATCCACACTGAAAGATGCAGGAGTAAAACCAGAAGAGGTTGATTACATAAATGCTCACGGAACATCAACACCTTTAAATGACAAATTTGAGACCATAGCAATTAAAAAACTATTTGGAGAGCGTGCATCTTCCATTCCAATAAGTTCAACAAAATCAATGACAGGTCATCTTCTGGGGGCATCCGGTGCAATTGAAGCAATCTATACTATTCTCGCTCTTGAAAATCAGGAAGTACCTCCAACAATAAACTACGAATATCCTGACCCTGAATGCGACCTTGACTATGTTCCCAATAAACCCCGCAAAGCAAAAATAAAAGTTGCTTTGAGCAATTCATTCGGGTTTGGCGGGACAAATGCGTGCCTTGCTTTTAAAAAATATGAAAAATAAATTCCAAATCACAAATTTCAAATGCTTCGGTCATTCGATAATTTGAATTTTGTACTTATTTGCATCTTTGTGCTTGGGATTTGATACTTAACACTATTTAAGGGAGGAATAAATCTTGCCAAAAAAAATTGGCTTTGAAGATTATATTGAAGATCTCAAAGAAAGAGAGAAAATTACTGAATCCGGCGGCGGAGAAAAAAGAATCGCCATTCATCATCAGCAGGGCAAACTTACTGCAAGAGAAAGATTAGCTATACTTTTTGACAAAAATTCGTTTGAAGAAATTGATAAATTTGTAGTTCATAGATGTAACAACTTCGGGATGGAAAATGAAAAAATTCCAGGTGACGGCGTCATAACCGGTTATGGGACAATAAACGGAAGGCTTGTCTATGGTTATGCTCAGGATTTCACCGTTTTTGGAGGGTCGCTGAGCGAGACATGTGCAAAAAAAATATGTAAAATTTTAGACCTCGCGCTCAAGATAGGAGTTCCTATTATCGGGCTCAATGATTCGGGTGGTGCAAGAATTCAGGAAGGAGTTGCAAGCCTTGGAGGATATGCTGAAATCTTTTTGAGAAATGTTCTCGCCTCAGGAGTTATTCCCCAAATCGCAGCTATAATGGGACCTTGTGCTGGAGGAGCTGTATATTCACCTTCGATAAATGATTTCATATTCATGGTTAAAAATACAAGTTATATGTTTGTTACAGGTCCTGACGTGATAAAAGCTGTTACCCATGAGGAGGTCACAAAAGAAGAGCTCGGAGGAGCAATGACCCATAACAGCCTTAGCGGAGTTGCGCATTTTGCTGCTGAAAATGATAAGGATACATTGCTGATGATTCGTGAGATTCTTGCCTTTCTCCCTCAGAATAATATGGAAGAGCCAAGGCTGAAACCAACAAGTGACCCTTCAAACAGAGAAACTCCTGAAATAGAAAAAATAATCCCGATTAATCCCTACAAGCCTTATGATGTAAAAGAGGTGATTTCAACACTTGTAGATGAAAACTATTTCTTTGAAGTTCAGGAACATTTTGCCCAAAACATTGTAGTAGGTTTTGGAAGGCTTAACGGCAGAGCTGTAGGAATAATTGCAAACCAGCCAGCAGTCCTTGCAGGAACACTTGATATAAATGCTTCTGTAAAGGGAGCAAGATTCATACGTTTTTGCGATGCCTTCAATATTCCTCTTATCACCCTTCAGGATGTTCCCGGATTTCTGCCGGGGCTTAACCAGGAAACAGGAGGAATAATAAGGCATGGCGCAAAACTTCTCTACGCATATGCAGAAGCCACTGTTCCAAAGGTAACAATAATTACACGCAAGTCATACGGCGGTGCTTACTGTGTTATGTCAAGCAAGCACGTAAGGGGAGACATTAACTTTGCTTACCCGACAGCTGAAATTGCTGTAATGGGTCCAGAGGGAGCTGTAAATATAATCTTTAAAAAAGAGATTTCAAATGCTGAAGACCCAAAAAAGGCCAAAGACGAACTTGTTGATAACTACCGCAAAAAGTTTGCAAACCCATACATCGCAGCAGAACTTGGCATAATTGATGAAGTCATTTATCCAAAATATTCCCGTAGAAAGCTTATAAAAGCCCTCGAGATGCTTCAGAACAAGACAGATAAAAACCCTGCTAAGAAACATGGGAATATTCCGCTCTGAAAATTGATGATTTAAAAATTCCGGGAAACAATTTGAGCAGAAGTAAAAACAGATTCTTAAAAACACTGGAAGATATAATATCTTATCTCTTGGTAATAAGTACTATTACAATAGCCTGGATACTGTTCAGGGTTTTAAACAGAACAAAAGTCTATGGCTTGGAAAATATACCTTTTAAAAAGAATCTTCTTCTTCTGCCTAACCATCTTACAATGATAGATAGTTTCCTTGTTGGCACAACTGCATTTTATCCTGAAGTAATAATAAAACCGTGGCTTATTCCATGGAGTCCTGCAGCAGAAGAAAATTTCTTCAGCAATCCTGTTCTTGCGTGGATAGCAAATAATTGGAAAGCCATACCGGTTAGACGGGGCAGAAAAGACCTTGAGGTCCTAAACAAAATGATTGAGCTTTTACCTGACGGAACAATGATAAATTTCCCTGAAGGAACAAGAAGCCGTACAGGCAAACTCGGAAATGGCAAGCCAGGAGTTGGAAAACTAATTTACAATTCAAAACCAACAGCAATTCCAGTTAGAATTTTTGGAATGGAAAAGGTTTTGCCAATAGGTTCTTACTTTCCGAGAATTTTTAAAAAGATTACAGTAGTCTTTGGAAAGCCTATAGATTTCAGTCCATTTTATGCTCTTCCTGATGAAAAAGAAACATGGCTTGGAATTGTTAAAAAAGTTATGGACTCAATTACTGAATTAAAACCAGTTGAAGGAAACAGGGAATTTTCTGTCAAGGCATCAGAAGAGGGAAACTTTTCTTAACAAGCTGTAAAATCTTAATTATATGTCATAAATCTCTTTCTCTGAATATTTATAATAAATATGTTAAAATAAAAATCATGGCTGAAAAGTTCAAAAATCTTATCAATGGCAAGTGGGTTGAGCCATCTTCAGGAAAATATTTTAAAAACATAAATCCTGCCAACAAAGAAGACCTGCTTGGAGTATTCCCTGATTCAACAGCAACAGATGTACATAAAGCCGTTGAATCCGCCCACGCTGCTTTTGAAAAATGGAGCAAAATCACTGCGCCAAAAAGAGGAGAAATAATCCTTAAAGCAGGGCAGCTTCTTCTTAAAAGAAAAGAAATATTAGCACAGACTGCCACAAAGGAAATGGGTAAAATTCTTATTGAAACAAAAGGAGATGTTCAGGAAGGAATAGATACCGCCCTTTACATGGCTGGTGAAGGGAGAAGGCTTTTTGGTCAGACAACCCCTTCAGAACTCAGCAATAAATTCGCAATGTCATTAAGGGCTCCTATAGGGGTTGTCGGGATAATATCCCCTTGGAACTTTCCAGTTGCAATTCCTGCATGGAAAATATTTCCTGCATTAATCTGCGGAAACACTATCGTCTTCAAACCTGCAACTGATACCCCGGAGTCGGCGCTGAGACTGGTTGAGATTTTAATTGAAGCCGGTGTACCAGATGGTGTTGTGAACCTTGTTTTTGGTTCTGGTTCTGAAGTTGGAAAAGCAATTGTAACACATCCAAAAATCAGCCTCATATCTTTTACCGGATCCTCTGAAACAGGAAGATTTATTGCTTCTGAATGCGGAAAGAGATTAAAAAAATGTGCTCTTGAAATGGGAGGAAAAAATGCACAAATAGTAATGAATGATGCTGATATTGACCTTGCCATTGATGGCGCTCTTTGGGGAATTTTTGGAACAACAGGACAAAGATGCACTGCTACAAGCAGGTTAATAATCCATAAAAAAATCCTTGATGAATTCACACACAGATTAATCACAAGGGCTAAGAAAATCAGGATTGGTAATGGCTTAGATGAGTCAACTGAGATGGGACCCTTGATAAATGAAGCACAGCGCCAGAAAGTTCACAATTATGTAAATATAGGAATAAATGAAGACAGGGCAAAGCTTCTTATTGGAGGTGAATCTTGCAATAACCGTGAATGCTCAAAGGGATTTTTCTACAAACCCACTATTTTCACTAATGGAAACATAAAAATGAGAATTGCACAGGAAGAAATTTTTGGGCCTGTTGTTATAATTATTCCTGTAAAGGATTTTAATGAAGCAATAGCTGCTATAAACAGCAGTAAATATGGACTTTCAGCATCTATATATACAAAAGATATTAATATGGCATTTAAAGCGATTGAAAGAATTAAGAGCGGCATCGTGTATGTAAACAGTCCAACAATTGGTGCTGAATCTCACCTTCCATTTGGAGGAATAAAGGACACCGGCAATGGCCACAGAGAAGCCGGAGTAACAGCCCTTGATATTTTTAGCGAATGGAAAACAGTGTACATTGATTACAGCGGAAGACTCCAGAGAGCCCAGATAGATACTGATAAATAGCCCCATCTTCTTTTTAATAAAAAGTTAATAAAGCCATATCTCAATTGTCTAAAAATAAATTGACAAAACCATTTAATCTCCTATATTTACTTTAAAGGGTGTTTTAATTCTTTCAGCTATAAAAGGTCTTCACATGCTTTTTGACAACGCAAATCTTTTTATTATTGACGAAGAAAACCCTGTTTCCGGAAAAGAACTAACCAAAAATTTCAAAAAAGCCGGGTTCGGTGCTTTATTTTTTTCCAGCTGCGAACAGGCGTTAAGAGAGCTAAAAAAAACAAAAGTTGATTTGGTTATTACCGGAATAAAATCATCACAAATTAACGGGTTGGAATTTTTAAGAAGGATAAAAACATTAAACTATCAGGCTGATGTAATAATTTATACTGAATTTGGTGATGTTGATAATTACATTAGGGCATCAAAACTCGGCGCAGCAGATTTCATAAATAAGCCTATTGAATTCAAGGAAATGCTTTCAATTGTAAAAAGAACACTTAAGGGAAAAATAGATAATACTAAAATAGCGACAACCGACAGAAGAAAACATCCGAGGTTTTCAGTAGACGAACCAGCATATATAGTTCAAAAACAGAAAGAAAAGAACAAGAAATCCAGAACCAGTGCAAGAATAGTTAATCTCAGTCTTTCAGGCCTGCTTATTGAATATTGCCTGCCTTTTGAAATTAATAAAATTTTAGAAATTCACCCTGTTTTGGGAGGCAAAAAGATAATAACCTCCGGTACGGTACGCAACTCAAAAGAAAATGAAATAGAAATCCCTGCTTACTATACAGGAGTAGAATTCACAAAGGTCTCAGCCAATCATCATAATGTTATTCAGCAGTACCTGGAAGCGATTTAATATTATTCATTAATTCAATGAGTCAACCCTGATCTTTTCAACCAATTCAATAGCTTCTTTTCTTGTAGATATTTTATTCTCAATTTGAAGCTCTTTGATTTTTTTGAGTATCTTTCCAACCCTCTCACCCTCTTTACATTTTAATATCCTTATTATATCTCTCCCATCTATTAATTTTTGCAGGTTAATAATTGCGTCTCCCTCATTATTAAAAATTCTCAGAATCATGGTTCTGACAATAATCGTTTTCTTATAGTTTTCCTTCCCTAAGGTTCTTAAAATTGCATTCCCTAAAACCATTAAAATCAAAACATCCTTTCTGGTATTGTGGATAAGTTTTCTTATATCTATTTCAAGCTCCTTTGTTTCAAACAATTCAAAAAAATATTTTAAACCTCCAATTACTTTGCAAATCCTTGAAATTTCAAGGTTTGAAAAACGCATATTTTTAAGCGCAAAGCTGATATTTTTAGTTTCTGCTTCCAAAGAGCATAATTTTTCAAAGTTTCCTGTAATTGAAAATGAGATAATGGCAGAATAATATATTACTTTTTTATCATCAGAGGTATATTTTAGCTCAACCATTTGACTACCATCAAAAAAAACTTTATCAATCAACTCACTTAAAGTTTTTAATATAGATATTAAATTTACTTTTTTTTCCTGTGTTTCAAGCATCTTTATTGCTCTGCCTGAGCCTTTACCTGAAAACAGAATTTCTAACAATTTAGTTTCAATAAGCAAAACTAACCCATTAACAGGGTTACGAGAGAGAATAATTTTATCCATTTCTTCCTTTATTCTCTCTGAAGAAGACCTGGAGATTTGGTCATTTTTTGAAGCTATAAAAGATAAGGTTCTCTTTTCTATAGAAAACCCTTCAAGAGTTGTAAAATATCTGACAGCCCGTAGCATTCTGAGCGGGTCATCATCAAATGTATTATCAGATATCATCTTTATAATTTTTTTTTCTATGTCATTAAGCCCATAAAAATCATCATACAATATTTTTTCACTTAAAGAATAGGCAATTGAATTTATAGTAAAATCTCTTCTTGCCAGGTCCTTATGGATATTTCCCTGAAAAACTTTTGCAAAATCAAGAGAAAGCCCTTTTTTTACAACCCTGTAATTAACTATCTCTTCCTTATCCATAACAATCATCTTTGCCCTTAATCTTTCAGCCGCTTTTTTAGAAATCTTATCTGGTTCACCGTTCACAATAAAATCCAGATCAATATTATCTCTGGATAAAATTGCATCTCTTAAAAAACCGCCAACAAGATATAAAGGCAGCTTTAATTCATCAGCTATCTCTTTTATCAGTTTGATTTCCTTGTTTCTCTGAATTTTTTCTTCAATCAATTTTATTAATTTATTATTTTTCATGACTGCTTTATATTAAACCTTGCTCTTTATTTAAATAAAAGATTTAATTTGTTAGTGGAAATTTATAATAAATTCTGAAGATAGAAACTGAAATCTATTTTAGGAATTCCTTTAAGATTGCGCTCTTAGTTTGTTTTCTCAGGCGGTTCTTTGCCTTTTCCTCTATCTGTCTGATTCTTTCTCTTGACAACCCCATATCTTTCCCTATTTTTTCAAGTGTTTCCGGCTCTTCGTTATTAATACCAAACCTTCTTCTTAAAATTTCAGATTCTTTCGGGTTCAGATTACTGAGCAACTCTTCAAGCTCTTTTTCCATCTTTATTTTGTCCATTTCATCATCTGCAGAAGAAAGATTTTCAGCCTGAAGAAAATCAAGATAACTGCCTGAATCACTGTTTTCACCAAATGGATTTTCAAGAGAAATAGCGTTTTTTGAAATAGAAAGCAATAATTCTACATCCTTTATTGGAAGGTTTAATACTGCTGCTAAATCTTCTTCATTTGGTTCTCTGTCGAGTTTTTGAAGGAGCATATCATACTTTTCACCTATTTTATTCATTGCTGCCATTTGTCTTACCGGAAGACGGACAGCCCCAGTCTGCTCAGCAAGAGCCTGAATGATTGCCTGCTTTATCCACCACACAGCATAGGATACAAATTTAACACCACGGTCAGGATTAAACCTTTTTGCAGCCTGAATCAATCCAATGTTTCCTTCATCTATAATATCGAGTATATTAAGTCCACAACCCCGGAATTTGGAAGCAATGTTGACAACAAATCTAAGATTTGCCTCAACTAGCTTTTTCAAGGCTTTCTTGTCACCATTCCGGATTCTCCTTGCCAGCTTTATCTCTTCATCCCTTTCCAAAAGACGAACCTTGCCTATTTTCTGAAGATAAGAACCGAGGGTATCATCACTAACCTTTAAATAATTGAACTTTCTTTTCCTAGCCATTTAACACTCCGGACCTTATTCATGTTTTTCTTTAGAATTTATACCCATTCTATTGACAAAAAACTTTCTGCTGAATTAAATACATATATCCTATAATTTAATTTTTAAAAGGGCAATACTATGAGCAAAAATGGTTTTATATTAGTAATCACAACTTCCGGTTCTGACTCTGAAGCAAAAAAACTTGCTCAGGCATTAATAGAAAACAAACTAGCTGCCTGCGTTAACATAATTCCGTCAATAACATCAATCTTCAGATGGGAAGGAAAAATCTCTGTTGAGCCTGAACTAATGCTGATTGCAAAATCACATCAAAAATTCTTTTCCAAGATTAAGGAAAAAATTCTTTCCATTCATTCGTATGATATTCCGGAAATTATATCAGTCCCTATCTCCGAGGGTTCTGAAGAATATTTGAAATGGATTGAGGAGCAGTTACAGGATATACCTGCTTAGATCCTCGTCAGCAACAATATCAGACAGCTTTTTCATTACATATTCTGCATTAATTTTAAATTTAGTGTTCTGAAGGATAGGAGCATTAAAAGATATTTCATCCAAAAGTTTTTCCATTATTGTATGCAGTCTTCTTGCCCCTATGTTTTCATTCTTCTCGTTAACCAGAGTTGCAATCTCTGCTATCTCTTCAATGGAATCATCTGTAAACTCAAGCCTTACTTTCTCTGTTTCAAGAAGAGCAATATACTGCTTGATTAAAGCATTTTTTGGCTCTTTTAAAATCCTGATGAAATCGTCTTTTGATAATGAGTCTAGGCCAACCCTTATTGGGAACCTCCCCTGCAGTTCAGGAATCAGGTCAGATGGTTTAGTGACATGGAAAGCCCCTGCCGCGATAAAAAGTATGTGGTCTGTCTTGACCAATCCGTATTTTGTAGCTACTGTTGTCCCTTCAACAATTGGAAGCAAATCCCTCTGAACCCCTTCTCTTGAGACATCAGGTCCTGTACCGCTTTCTCTTCCGGCAATCTTATCAATCTCATCAAGGAATATTATCCCGGACTGTTCAACCCTTTCCTTTGCCAGATGATTAACCTGCTCCATATCTATCAGCTTCTGTGTCTCCTCCTGAATTAACATCTTAACAGCTTCAGGAATTTTAACTTTCCTGCTTTTCATTTTTTTAGGGAAAAGCCCTCCTACCATATCCCTGATATTCAAATCTATCTCTTCAAATCCTCCAGTACTTGATATTACTTCAATAATTGACGGGAAAGGTTTATCAGGGACTTCCAAATCCACATAGCGGTTATTGAGTTTTCCAGCCCTGAAGTGCTCTCTGATCTTTTCCCTTGTGGATGTAAAGTCATCCAATGGAGTTTTCTGTTCAGATAAGCCATCACTTACAGGAACATTATTCTTCCTTTTTAGTGGAGGAAGAAGCAGGTCAAGAATCCTTTCCTCTGCAATGATTTCAGCTTTCTCTTTAACTTTTTCCTGTTCTTCATCTCTTACCATCTTAACTGCCAACTCTGTAAGGTCCCTAATCATTGACTCCACATCCCTGCCAACATATCCGACTTCTGTAAACTTTGATGCTTCAATCTTAAGGAAAGGTGACTGTGCTAGCTTTGCAAGCCTTCTTGCAATCTCTGTTTTCCCAACACCGGTAGGTCCTATCATTATAATATTTTTTGGAGCAACCTCATCTCTCAGTTCCTCAGTAAGCTGCTGTCTTCTCCATCTGTTTCTTAAGGCAATAGCTACTGCCCTCTTTGCATTTGTCTGCCCGACAATATATTTATCAAGTTCTTCCACTATCTCTTTAGGTGTTAAATATGCCATATTATCCTCGTAAAGCTTCAAGCTTATAGATTAAAGCTGAAACTCTCAAATTTCTTCAATCATAATATTAAGATTAGTATAAACACAGATTGTTCCGGCTATTTTCATTGCTTCTTCTACTATTGACCTTGCAGAGAGGTTTGAATGGATTATCAAAGCCTTTGCAGCAGCAAGCGCATAAGGTCCCCCTGAGCCAATTGCTATAATTCCGTCATCAGGTTCTATAATATCACCTGTTCCTGATACAATAAATGAATTCTCCTTATCCACAACAGCCAGCAAAGCCTCAAGTTTTCTCAGGACCTTATCAGTTCTCCAGTCCTTTGCAAGTTCAACTACTGCCCTCTGAAGGTTACCACGGAACTGCTCAAGTTTTCCCTCAAGGCGCGCAAGAAGAGTAAAGGCATCTGCTGAGGCTCCTGAAAAACCAACTATAATCTGGTCATGAAACAGCCTTCTTACCTTTTTAGCATTATGTTTCATTATAACTGTCTCTCCAAGCGTTACCTGACCATCCCCTCCTATGGCAACCTTACCATTATGTCTTACTGAAAGAATAGTTGTCCCCTTAATCATTTTAACACCCCCTAACCAATCTTTGCCCTTGGATGCGCACTATCATAAACCTCCATAAGTTTATCAATTCCAACATGTGTATATTTTTGTGTGGTTGAAAGGCTTACATGCCCTAAAAGCTCCTGAATAACTCTCAAGTCTACTCCTGAGTTGAGCAGATGAGTAGCAAATGTATGGCGCAATTTATGCGGTCCTATTCTCTTCTTAATCCCGCTCCTTTCTACTAATTTGTTAACTATTCTCTGTACTGTCCTTGTGCTTAGTCTTCCGCCTCTTTGATTAATAAACAAAGGAGTATTATCTGCTGAATAATTCTTGTTTTTATCTATGATTTTCTCTTTTGATTTTGCATATCTTCCCAAAGCCTCCGAAGCCTTTTTCCCAAATAATACCATTCGTTCCTTTTTCCCCTTCCCTCTTACACGTATAAGATTCAGGGAAAAATCTATATCGTTAAAATCTAATGATACCAATTCACCTGCCCTC
The DNA here is from genome assembly GCA_001790855.1 of Candidatus Schekmanbacteria bacterium RIFCSPLOWO2_02_FULL_38_14. Taxonomy (NCBI): domain Bacteria; phylum Candidatus Schekmaniibacteriota; species Candidatus Schekmanbacteria bacterium RIFCSPLOWO2_02_FULL_38_14. Next base: position 101,403 of record MGDH01000011.1, read on the forward strand.
ATTCCTGTTGCGTAGAGGAGTTCCATCATAGCTAAATCTCTTGCCTCAGTAAAGCCTCCTGCTGAATTAATATTAAGCAAACAGGTTATTTCATCAAGTGTGAGAAAAAATGGCAATGTTTTCCCTTTTTTGGGAGTTGCAACCTCAATAGCAGGATTCTTTTTCAGATAACCTTCCCTGCAGAGGAATTTAAAAAAAGCTCTTAATGTGGCCAATTTTCTTCCAATTGAAGTCTTATTATTTCCCTTCTCCATTAAAAATCTCAAAAAAGCCCTTATAATGAAACTATCAATTTTTTTTACATTTCTTTCTGAATTTTCTTTATTAAATATTAACCTTTTTTTTCCTTCAAAAAATCCATAAAACTGCAGTAAATCGCTCAGGTAGTTTCTAACAGTATGGTTTGAAAAACCCCTTTCATCTTCAAGATATATTTTGAATTTATCAACAAAAAAATTCATGTAAATATTGTATTACATATTTTTAGGTATTATCAAGCTTTTTAGAAGAGACTATGAGACGCTTAAAATTACGCAGGTTCTTCTACAAATTATAATCTTTTTCAAATTTGTCTAATTTGTTTTTCAAGCCACGTTCTCAGCGACTTTTTCTTCATAATCGCATGACTCAGCAATGCATTTAATTACCACACCGTTTTTCCTGGAGAGTTTTTCAACCAAAAATTGAGATTTGCATTTAGGGCAGTTTCTATCAATCGGTTTATCCCAAAGGGCAAATTTACAATTTGGATAATTACTGCAACTGTAAAATATTCCTTTTCTTGATATTTTTTCCACCAATTCTCCGTTACAACCATCCTGATGGCATTTAACTCCGGTTACTTTCTGTTTAATAAACTTACACTTGGGATATCCCGAACACGCAATAAAGGAACCATACCTTCCATTCCGCATTGCCATCTGACTGCCGCATTGAGGACATTTCTCATCCAGCATTTTTACTTCTTTCACTTCAACAGACCCTTTCTCACCTTCAATTATTTGCCTTGTATTTCTGCATTCAGGATATTTTTCACATGCTAAAAACTTTCCATACCTTCCGGATTTTACAACCATATCCCCTCCGCACTTCTCACACTTCTCACCTGTTGCCTTTTCTTCCATCAGGATTATCTTCCCACTCTCATCCTCGGTAAAATTTTTTGTGTTTTTACATTCAGGATAATTGGAACATGCGAGGAATTTTCCGTTCCTTCCCCATTTGATGACCATTGGTTTTCCGCATTTTTCGCATTTAATATCCGTAGGGGTCTCTTCTTTTTTTACATCCTTCATCTCCACCTTAGCCTTTAACATACTTTCCTTAAACGGCTCATAAAACTCCCTCATCGCATTCAACCACGGGAGTTTGCCTTCCTCAATCTCATCAAGCTCTTCTTCCATGTGCGCGGTAAACTTAACATCTACAATATTTGGAAAGCTGTGAATCAAAAGGTCTGTGATGAGAAAGCCGAGTTCTGTGGGAATAAACTTCCCTTTTTCCTTTATTGAGTATTTTCTTTCCTGAATGGTTGACAGAATAGCGGCGTATGTTGAGGGCCTTCCAATGCCGTTTTCTTCAAGCTCTTTTACGAGGCTTGCCTCTGTAAATCTTGGTGGCGACTGGGTAAAGTGCTGCTGCGGTGTGAGGCTGAGAAGTTTTAATATCTCTCCCTTTGACAGCGCAGGCAAGAGCCCTTCTTCCTCTTCTTTTTCTTCCTCTTCTTTTGCCTCGGTATAAACAGCCATAAAGCCGGGAAATTTTATAACAGAACCGATTGCCTGAAAAAGATATTTGCCTGCCTCTATCTGAATTGTGGTCTGGTCAAGGATTACAGGCGCCATCTGGCAGGCAATAAAACGGTTCCAGATAAGCTGATAGAGGTCAAAATGGTCTTTGCCCAGACACGGTTTGACGAAGTTGGGCGTGTATTTAAAATATGTGGGTCTTATAGCCTCATGAGCGCCCTGGGCATTTTTTTTGCTTGGATATACAGTAGGCTTTGCAGGCAGATACTCTTTGCCGAAGTTTTTTTCAATAAATGTTCGCGCTACTTTTATCGCCTCGTCTGCTATTCTTGTAGAGTCCGTTCTCATATAAGTTATAAGGCCCACAGAGCCTTCTTGTCCAAGCTCTACGCCTTCATACAACTGCTGCGCCAACATCATTGTCTTTTTTGCGGTAAAGCCAAGCTTTCTTGCCGCGTCCTGCTGGAGTTTGCTGGTGATAAATGGCGACAATGGATTCCTCTTTCTCTCTTTTGTCTCAATATTAGTTACGACATATTGTGCCCCTTCCAGATTCTTGAGAATCTTTTCAGCATCTTCATTATTTTTAATTTCTAATTTTTTATTAGCTCTTTTTACGAGCTTTGCCTTAAAGGGGACAGGCGAGACGCCTGTCCCACTGCTAAGCTCTGCAGTAATGCTCCAGTATTCCTCCGGCACGAAAGCCTTTATCTCTTTTTCGCGCTCGCAGATGAGCCTTACAGCAACAGACTGAACCCTGCCTGCGCTCAAGCCGTATCTCACCTTTTTCCAAAGAAGCGGGCTTATTTCATAGCCGACCAATCTGTCTAGAATGCGTCTTGCCTGCTGCGCCTCAAATTTATTTTTATCCAATTTTGACGGATTTTTTATAGCCTCCAGCACAGCCCTTTCAGTTATCTCGTTGAAAAGCACTCTGAATATCTTTAAGCGGTTACCGCCAATTTCCTCGGCAATGTGCCAGGCAATGGCCTCTCCTTCCCGGTCAGGGTCAGGCGCAAGATATATTTTTTCAGCATCTTTCGCGGCCTCTTTGAGTTCGCTTATTACCTTGGTCTTGCTTTTTAAGATCTCATAAGACGGCTGAAAATCATTTTCAACATCTACGCCGAGCTTACTCTTTGGCAAATCCTTAACATGGCCCACAGACGCAATGACCACAAAACTCTTGCCGAGAAATTTGTTTATGGTCTTTGCCTTTGCAGGTGACTCAACAATAACCAGAGACTTTTTTGACATCTACTGAGTTCCTTTCTCTTAAACTTTTTATTATCTTAACCTTTGAAATCTTTCATATTAGAGTTTTTTCTCTTTATCCTTTTAGTATTCCTATAACCGGAAAACTTTCCATAACTTCATTGCCGTGAGGCGCATTGTCAATCTCATCGCTCAAGTCAAGTCCTGCTTCGTGTATTCCTGAATGTTCCCCATCTTCCCACATATCACTGACTGTTACATCATACACCTTTCCATCACAGGCAACATATGCTTTTTTTCCCTCTTTACCATCGAACTTCTTTAACTCATCAATAGTGAAAATTTTATCAGCCATAATTTTCTCCTTTTTTATTTAGGATTAAGCCAATATTCTAAATTTGCTTTAAAGAAACTATATTTTGGACTAACTGCCCTAAAAAAAACTATTTGTCAACCAGAACATAACCTAATTTTTCTTTTGACTAAGTTTTTTCCCCCCTATATAAGAGATTATATTAAAAGGAGCAGTGTTTTGCCAAAAAACCATATTTTTTTATCTGATGTCCATATACAAAAGATTGACGAGGAGTGCCATCTCTCCCTTGTCTCGTTTCTTGACTCTATAAAAAACACTACTCACAGCCTCTACATTCTGGGTGATCTTTTTGATTTTTGGTATGGATATAAAAGTGTAGTTTACCACGAATATATTCCAATCTTAAATAAACTCATTGAACTCAAAAATGCAGGAATCAATCTTTATTTTCTCGAAGGAAATCACGAGTTCAGGTTTGATCTCTTTTTCGGAAACGTGCTTAAAGCAAATGTTCATCCAAGATATTTAGAAACTGAGATAGACAGCAAAAAGATTTTTTTGACCCATGGCGATTCAATAGATACAATTGACCTTGGACACAAGGTTTTAAACTTTTTCATCAAAAACCCTCCTGTGTATATGATTGTAGGGCTTTCTCATCCTGGATTCTGGTGGAAAATAGCAAGGATTGTCTCAAAATTCAGCAGGAACCGGCTTGATAGTGGAAACAAAAAACTTATTGAAGCATATGAGCGTTTTGCAGAGAAAAAACTCTCTGAAGAAACTGATGTTATAATTCTTGGACACAGCCATAATCCCAAGATACAGAAAAAAAATATAAATGGAAAGGAAAAGGTTTTAATATATCTGGGTGACTGGTTAACACAACGTTCTTATCTGAAATATGACGGGACTAAATTTGAACTATGCTTTTATAAATTCTAATTAAAATCTCCTTCTTTTCTGCATCTGTTCTTCGTAGTGCTTCTTATACAGAATATCCCACTCTCTGCTTCCTTCAACAATCTTTTTAGAGTAACTTACAAGAATTTTTCTTGCTTCCTCATCAACCAACTCTTCTACCCTGAACTCATCTGTAAGAATTCTTGCTATAATTACCCTCAGTTCATTATCATCACCTGTTTTATTGACAACCAATCCGTCTTCAAGAATCTTATGAGTAATTTCCTTTGAAACCTTGTTTATTCTTTCCTGACTAAACCTCACTATAGTTCCCTGTGGCTATTTTGGATTTTGTGCTTTGTAATTTGAACTTTACTGCTAAGTTCTAAACCTCTAATCCCTTTTCTTCCATAATCTTCTTTTTTATCAAATTAAACATTCTATTATAATCCACATTTGCATTGTTCAGTTTTTGGCTATGTTCTTTTAAAATTTCTCTTACCTGAGAATTTATTTCTTCTTCAAGATGCAGATCCTTTAGAAGTATATCAGCAATATTTTCTATCAGCTTTGACTCTTCCGTCTTCAATATTACTTTCCTTCGTTTTACAAGTTCTGTTACTATTGTCTTTGCTAAAAAGTCCACCATTTGTTTCTGCGTTTTCATCACTCCCACCCCAAAAAACTGTTTCCTTCTGCAGCAACCACTTGTGAATATTCCTGATGCGTGTTCTCAAGAAATCTTCTCGCTTTAATTTCCTTTCCAAGATGATACCTGATGCACGGGTATAATATTTTTTTTATCTCTTCCATGCTTGTTGAAGAAAGCTTAAGGTTTATTGACTTTTTTATGCTCCACTCCTTCATTTTTTCAAGGGTCTTTATTGTACCCATAGATACAGTAACTGGGTTGTCCCATGGCTCTGTGCATTTCTTGCAAACAACACTGCTGCCGGAAACAGAAAAACTCACCTCTCTCCCGTAAATCTCTTTCCTGCATTCCGAGCATTCGCTTAAATTTGGCTCATAACCGAGTATTTTAAGCATCTTAATTTCAAAGAAAGCTATTGATTTAAAAACATCACCTATTTTCGAAAGAAACAATAAGCTCTCCTCAAGCAGATTAAACAGTAAATAATTGCTCTGCTTCTCCCTTGTCATCTCATTAATAGCTGAAAGTATATAAAAACTCCCTGATAACAGTGTAAAATCATCCCTTATCTCTCTGAAAGAATCTATGATACTGCTCTGACTGACATTTGACAGATTACTGCTCTCTTTTTCATAAAAAATGACATCTAGCAAAGTTCCCGGCTCAAGACTGCTTCCGAACTTACTGTTTATTCTGCGTGCACCCTTGGCAATAGTTCCTATTTTTCCAAAGGATTGCGTGTAAAGAGTAATAATCTTATCAGTTTCAGCAAAATTTAAGCTTTTTAAAACAATTGCCTTTGTTCTTTGAATTCCCACGCTTAATAAATATCATTAGAAGTGCTGTTTGTCAAAGTATTTTGGTACTACTCACAGAATAGAAATAATGGCTTACAGCTTATAACTTACAACTCATTTTTTATTAGTGAACTCAATCAGCGCGTTAAGTTTCTTAAAGGCTTTTCCTGAATCAATTGATTCCTCAGCAATCTTGACACCTTCTTTAAAATTTTTCGCTTTTCCTCCTGCAATCAAAGCAACTGAAGAATTTACAAGAACAATATCACGCTTCCCGCCTTTTGCCCCTTTTAAAATTCTTATTAGTATTTCCTTGTTATAAAAAGCATCGCCTCCGGTTAATTCATCTGCTGGACTTTTTCTTATCCCAAAATCCTCTGGTATAAGCATGTAGCTTTTTACTTCATTGTTACTAACCTCTGAAACTGCTGTCTCACCTGTTATTGTAACTTCATCAAGCCCGTCAGAACCACACACTACAAATGCCCTTTTAGTACCAAGCCGTTCAAGAACATACGCCAAAGGCTCTGTCAATTCTCTTGAATAAACCCCAAGAATCTGGGCTTTCACCTCTGCAGGGTTTACCAGCGGTCCTAAAAGATTAAAAATCGTTCTTATCCCTATCTCCTTTCTGGGACCTGCAGCAAACTGCATTGCAGTGTGGAAGAGTGGTGCGAATAAAAAACCTATGCCTATTTCATCAATGCACCTTGCAACTTTATCAGGAGATAAATCTATATTAACTCCTAATTCCTTTAAAAGGTCAGCGCTTCCGCATAGACTTGAAACGGCTCTGTTCCCGTGCTTTGCAACAGGGACTCCCGCACCGGCAACAACAAAGGCAGTTGTTGTTGAAATGTTAAATGTATTGGCTCTGTCTCCTCCAGTGCCGCATGTATCAACTGCCATTTCAGCATTTACTTTAAGAGTAAGAGCCTTTTCGCGCATGGCTTTTGCACTTCCGAGTATCTCAGGAATCTTCTCGCCTTTAACTCTTAATCCCATCAGAAAAGCAGCAATCTGGGAACTGGTTGCCTTTCCTTCAAGTATTTCTTTTATGGACTCGCCAGCTTCTTCTTCTGAAAGGTCTTTTCTATCTGCAAGCTTGGAAATAGCATTACGTATCATTGATTTGCGTTTTTCTTTGAAAAAATCATTACAAGCGCTCAAGTGAAAGTTCAAGAAAATTTTTTAAAAGCTCTTTTCCTGCATTTGTCAGCACAGATTCAGGATGAAACTGTACACCATAAACTGAAAGTTCCCGATGCCTGATTCCCATTATTTCATCATCCTCTGAGCGGGCAACAACCTCAAGAGATGGCGGAAGCGATTCCCTGTCAATTGCCAATGAATGGTACCTTGTGGCAGTAAACGGATTTGGAAGGTTTTTAAAAATATATTTCCCGTCATGATGAATTTCTGATGTTTTTCCATGCATAATTCTTTTTGCCTGAATTATCCTGGCTCCATATGCTGCTCCAATAGCCTGATGTCCCAGGCACACACCCAATATTGGAACTCTTCCAGAAAAATGTTTTATAACATCTATCGTTATTCCTGCTTTTTGAGGAGTTCCTGGCCCCGGTGAAACAACTATCCTCCCCGGATTCTTTTTCTCAATTTCACCAATAGTAACTTTATCGTTTCTGAAAACCAGGAAATTTTCCCCCAATTCACCAAAATACTGAACAAGATTATATGTAAAAGAGTCGTAGTTATCTATAAGGATATTTACTTTCATCCAAACTCCTACCCATTTGCCAATTCCAAAGCCTTAACCATTGCTTTTGCCTTATTAATTGTCTCCTTATATTCAAGCTCAGGTTTTGAATCAAACACAATACCTGCACCTGCCTGAATATAAACCTCATTGTTTTTAAAAAATAGCGTCCTTATTGTTATGCAGGTGTCCATGTTTCCGGTAAAACTGAAATACCCGACAGCTCCTGCATAGGGACCTCTTTTTGTCGGCTCTAATTCCTCAATGATTTCCATGGCTCTTACCTTTGGAGCGCCTGTTACTGTACCTGCAGGAAAACAAGCCCTGACAACATCAAAAGCATTTTTCCCCTCAGCAAGTATTCCTCTCACATTTGAAACTATATGCATTACATGGGAATATCTCTCTACAATCATCAGCTCATTTACCTCAACGCTTCCGGTCTTTGCTATTCTTCCCAAATCATTTCTGCCAAGATCAACAAGCATTATATGCTCTGCCCTCTCTTTTGCATCTCTGAGAAGCTCATTCTCAAGCTTTATGTCTTCCTGTTCTGTCTCGCCTCTTTTCCTTGTTCCGGCAATTGGTCTAAGTTCAACTTTTTTATCCTCAACCCTCACAAGTACCTCGGGAGATGACCCAACCATACAGAACTCTTTCATCTTCAGGTAAAACATATACGGGGAAGGATTCACTATTCTCAATGCCCTGTAAACATCAAAAGGCGATTTACTGATTTTTGTTTTCATCCTCTGGGAAAGAACAACCTGAATCAAATCTCCTCTTTTTATATATTCTTTTGCCTTGTTAACCATTTTCTCAAAAGATTTTTTGCTGAAATTTGATTTAGGTTTTATATTTCCAGAAGAACTCTTTTGTTCAAACCATGTTTTCTGAACATTCTTTTTCTTCAGTTTATCTATTAGATTTGTTATTTTTTTCTGTGCATTCTCATACAATTTCTCAAGGCTCTTTTTCCCGTCAACATAGCAATTTGATACAATTTTTATCTTATGGCTTACATTATCAAAAATCAGCAGGGTATCTGTTAACATAAAAAATGCATCGGGAAGATTCAATTCATCCTTTGTGCAATCAGGAAGTTTTTCAAAGAATTTTACAAAATCATATCCTATAAAACCGACTGCTCCGCCAAAAAACCTTGGAAGCCCCTGCACCTTTACTGCCTTATATCCTCCCATGATATTTCTTAGAGCAGATAAAGGGTCATTTTCACCTTCAAAGCTTTTTTCCTTGTTATCAGAGATTATCGTTATTTTATTTCCCTTGCTTTTAAATATCATAGAGGGACTTGATCCGAGAAATGAATAGCGCGCCCATTTCTCGCCACCTTCAACACTTTCAAGGAGGAATGAGAAATCTCCGTCGTCTATCTTGCAGAAGGCTGACACAGGGGTTTCCATGTCAGCATATATTTCCTTGTAGACAGGAATAAGATTCCCCTCTTTTGCCTTTTTCTTAAACTCTTTGAAATCAGGATAGAACATTTTTTTTGAAGCTGTAAAGTAGCATGCTGTAAGCTCTAATTTATAAGTTTTTCTATTTTGCTCCTTCTGTTATCTGTTCTTCTTCTACTCTTCCCCCAATCAATGGATACCTCTGCATCAGCTGGTCTATTCTTGAACTGTTGTTTTTAAAGCTGTCTTCCAATGTCTTCATTCTTGTCTCAATTTGCTGTTTTTCCTCGCTCCTGTCTTTTTCTATCCTTGCGATTCTTCCATTAAGTTCCTGGATTTCACTGTCAAGTTCGCTTATTCTGTTTATATAGCATCCTGATGATAAAGGTAAGAAGATTAAAACAATAAGACTGGTCAATGTTTCAAAGTTTTTAAATTTCATGTTACTCTCCTTTTATAGCAAGCTTATTTTTTTTAACCCTTTCAGTCAATAAATTTCTTTGTCAGAAATTTAATCAAATCTCTGAAATTTTCAAGAAAATCATCAAAAAACTCCATAATTCTTGGATAACCGGAATCCAGCAGGGAAAAGATTATTCCAAGAAAAATCATATTTAATAGGAATATGATAACAAAAGAGAATAAAATACCGTTTTTATCTATATCACTTTGCTTAACCTTCAGGTCGTGAAAAACTGATGAGAGATGAAGACCTATCCCGGTTCCTGCACATAAAATCAGGTACCCATGATATTTTTCAACAACTATTGGTTTTATCAGGGAAAAGAAAACTGCAACAAAAGGGAAGAAGTATGGCGAGAGTTCAATGATAAAATTGCTTCTTGAAGTTTGAATCTCACCACCTTTTGCATCAGATGCAAAAAAAGATTTTATTCCCTTTAAGAATATTACTGAATAAATAGTGTGAATTAATTCATGATAAAAAACCTCTGCAAACTCCATAATCGAGGAACCAATCTTTGAAATTATCAATCTAATAACAAGGTATGAGATAATCCCTGTTAAAAGATAAATAATGCTTTCTTCCCGCCTTGAAAAATCTTCTGCAGTTTTATAAAATGATAACGTTGCACTTGAAACTAGAGGAACGAGAATAAATCCTGTTAAATTTTTTATAACTTTATACATAACTTCCTTCTATCTGTTTCTGTTTTTTAAAAACCTTCAGGTATTAATATAGAAGCAAATTTTTTAGTTTTAATTTATTTTTAAATTTTATATCATAAAATAGCCGTGAAAGACAGATATTTTATTTTTTTAGGATTGGGCTTATGAAAAGTCTTTTTAACCTTCTTCAGGATATTGAAAATTACCTTAATTTTCAGAAATCACTCGGAGTAAATGAAATAATAGGTATTGATGTCTCTTCAAGCAGAAATGAGTCAAAAGAGGTTTCAATTAAAAAACTCAGACACGATATCGGAGACTGTAAACGCTGTAAGCTGCATCCAACAAGAAAAAACCTTGTCTTTGGAACCGGTGATTTAAACTCCGAGCTTATCTTTGTTGGCGAGGCACCCGGAGCTGATGAAGATATTCAGGGTGAACCATTTGTCGGAAGGGCTGGAGAACTTCTGACTAAAATTATCAAGTCAATGGGTTATGACAGAAAAGATGTTTACATTGCAAATATAATAAAATGCAGACCTCCCAACAACCGTAATCCGGAAGCGGATGAGATAAAAACATGCGAGCCATTTCTTATGAAACAGCTCTCAATTATAAAACCAAAGGTAATATGTGCGCTCGGAACCTTTGCCGCTCAAACTCTATTAAAAACTCAGGATAGAATATCTCTCCTTCGCGGCAGGTTTCATATATATGAAGGAATTAAATTAATGCCAACCTTTCACCCTGCCTATCTCCTGAGAAACCAGAATGAAAAGAAAGTCGTTTGGGAAGATGTTAAGCTTATTATGAAAGAACTAGGAAAGAAAATCAGCTAACTTAAAACTATTTTGTATTTAAAAGATCTTTAAAAATTTTCGAAGGTTTAAAACTTACTACTTTTCTTGAAGAAATATCATATTCCTTGCCGGTTTTTGGGTTCCTTCCGGTTCTTCTTCTTTTTGTACGTACAGCAAATTTTCCAAATCCGCTTATTATGATTTCCTCTCCTTCACTCAACGCATTCCTTATTGTATCTATTACTCCTTCCACAACTTCTGATGCTTCCTGTTTTGTCAGGCCGAGATCTTCTCTCACCTTGTCTTTCAAGTCTTCTCTTGTCATATTTATTCCCCCTTTTTTTTGTTCTAAGTCATTACTTTTATAATGTTTTTCATAACACAACCATTTTTTCTGTCAAGGTAAAATATTGATATTCCTTTTAATTATACGACGCATTAATTCTAATATATTCGCAAGAAAGGTCTGAAGTTAAAACTATGGCTTCCTTATTCCCATTGTTTAGACTGACTTCAATTGTTATTTCTTTATTCTTCAAAATCTTTTTGATTTCTTTTTCATTAAAACCGCACCCGCACCCTTTATTAACAATTTTCTTACCGCTAAAATATATATCAATCTTTTCAGGAGAAAACTCTATTCCTGAAGCACCAAGCGCAGCAGTTATTCTTCCCCAGTTTAATATCTCACCAAAAAAGGCAGTCTTAACAAGGTTTGAATTGGCAATTGCCATTGCTGCATTCTTTGCTGATTTTTTTGTCTTTGCTCCTAAGACAGATATTTTAATCAGTTTTGTTGCCCCTTCTCCATCTAAAACTATCATTTTTGCAAGCTTTCCTGCAACAAAATCTAGCCCTGCCTTGAAGAGTCTTAGTTCATTTGAACCTTTTTTTATTTCCTGAGAATCTGACATGCCATTTGCAAGCAATAGGACCATATCGTTTGTACTCATACAACCATCTATCGTAATCATATTAAAAGACTTATCTACAGCCTCTTTTAAAGCCTTTTGTAAAATATTCTTTTTTATTGTTGCATCTGTCACTATAAAAGCAAGCATTGTTGCCATATTAGGGCAAACCATTCCTGCTCCTTTTGCAATACCAGCAATCCGTATATTGCTATTTTTCAATTCAATCTCTATTGCGATTTCTTTTGAAAAAGTATCTGTTGTCATAATTGCATCTGCAGCACCTGAGAGATCTCCAGAATCAATCTTTTTCATAAGCCTCATGACCCCTTTTCTGATTTTATCAACCTCAGGCAACCTTCCTATTATTCCTGTTGAAGCAACCAGAATATTCTCACCTGAAATCTTCAGATTTTTTCCTGTAAATTCTATAATCTCTAATGTGGTTTCTTCGCCCTTCTTCCCTGTACATGCATTTGCATTACCGCTGTTAGCAATAATGGCTTTTGCTATTCCATTTTTTACTCTCTTGATAGTCTCGATAACGGATGATGCCCTTACCCTGTTTGTTGTAAATACTCCTGCAGCAGAAGCTAATTTCTCTGATAAAACAAGCAGTAGATCTTTTTTGCCATTCCCTTTAATCCCGCAATTTATTCCTGCGGACTTAAACCCCCTGACTGCATTTATTCCTCCTGAGATTTTTTTCATTTTTGATAAAACCATCTATTCTCCTGGTGTATCCTTCTTTTTTAATAATTTTTCAAATACCTGCAGTGCATAATCTTTTCTGTTTTTCCAGCCCTTCATGCTCAGTTCATACTTGCTTTTTTCTGCTTCAATAAGTTTTTTCACTCTTAAATTTGTTATAATTGAATTTCTCTCAAAGATTGCTTCAATGTTAGCTTCAATCTCCCGCATCTCCCTTATCTCAGCAGCAAAAAGCATTTTATCTGACCTTGCAAGAGCTACTTCTCTTTCTTTCTCCACTAGAAGTCTCTGAAAAAGTTTTTGGAATTGTTTCAAATCCATCCTTACATCATCATCTGTGCGCATATTGTCCTCCAGATAAAGGATTAAGTAAAATGAAACAGATTTTAGTTTTTTAAATAGATATAAGTAAAATGTCAATAATAAACAATTCTTGGCAATTGAAGTTCCATGCAACAAACTGCATGAAATCTCAGATTGTAATGAATAAGTTTTTATATATTCGTTCGCCATACATTTTCATTAATGTCTCTACCTGAAATATACTCAAGAAAGTTCTAAAAAGGTATTGACAAACAAGAATTCTGAAAATAATTTAACAGTAATGGAAAATATAAGATTAGCTATTGTATTCCCCGGAAAAATTACAAAATTTAATGGGATAGGAAAGATTTTCTTCAAATCCTATCCTGCGGCTGAAAGAATTTTTACAAATGCGAATATCTCTTTTGGAAGCGAATTAGCTTCTTCGTGCATTAACGGATTTGACTACACATATGACTCTGAGATAAAAAAACTACTTTCATCGCACATATTAAGCTGTCTTTTTGCCAACATTTTGAGATACTATAATATCACTTCTAAAGCGTTTCTTGGTTCAAGCCTTGGAATATATGCAGCTCTTTTTGCGGCTAAAAGCATAAGCTTTGATGAAAGCAACTATCTTATAAAATCGTTAATAGACAGCATTTCTCAAAACTCAGATAATATCAGCCCTGCATATGCTGAAATCTCAGGACTAAATGAAAAAACACTTATTTCATTAATTAAAAATTCCCTGTCAGAAAGCTCTCTTTCAATAAGTCATTTCAATGCTCAAAACCATTTCATTGTTTCCGGAAATGAACAAGAAATTTTAAAATTAATAGAGTTATCTAAAAAGATGGATGCTTTCTGCCAATTATTTTTAAAAGCTGATTATTTGATACATACTAATTTTTTAAAATTATCACCCTTATGGCATGAAACACTTAATAACATAAACTTTGATGACCCGGATATTCCTGTTTTTTGTGATACAGAGGTAAAACTGTTTAATTCCGGGCAGGAAATAAAAATGCTTCTTTCTGAGCATATTACAAAACCTGTTTTTTTCGAAAGCTCAATAAAAGCATTGATTGCTGAAGGAATTAATTGTTTTCTGGAAGTTGGCGGTGGAGGAGTTTTGTCAAAGCAAATAAGATGGATTGACCGCAAAGTCAGAGTCCATTGTATTGAAGATGAAGATTCGTTTGAAAAGGCAATAAAAGTATTAAAATAATCATGACCTATTGTTCATTGTTAATCTGAAAACATTTTATTATATTCAGCGTCATAACACCATCTCCATCAGTTTGATTCATAATAAAATTTTTTATTTTCTCTCTTTCGTTTCCATAAAACTCTTTATTTGCCATTCGTATAATTTCTTCTATTTTATCATCTTTTAATTTTCCAATTCCAAGCATAGGATAATTACTTGCCCATGGCATTTCTTCGACCTCTGATGGACTCAAACGTGATATGAGTTTCTGAATCTCTTTTATAAACTTATCTATTTTAATTTCGCTGATTTTTTTAAGGTTTCTGTCCATCCTTATCTGTTGTCTTATCTCCTTTACTCTGAGTTCAATCCCTATTTTCTTTATTCGCAATTTCCCAGGCACTATTGAGTACTCTGCCTCGTTCTCAGCATTTTTCATTGTTCTTTTTATAACAAATGTCTTCTTGCCGTTTGTGACTTCAAAATAGGATTCTTTTGCTGGTCTGCCAAAAGGTTCATCACTGACATAAGAACCTTCTTTTGAAAGCAGTTTTTCCAGGCTGTGCCCCTTATGTCTTTTTTCAAAAACATCCTTATCATCTACCCCTTCAATAATATTTACTATCTCATCACATTCAATGCACCTTATTAATTTTCCAGTCACTTTCCTGCTCCTTTATTTTTTTAACTTAAAGCAATCAACTCACCGTTTTCTAAAAACCCTAAAAATATTTCTACAAGTTTTGGGTCAAACTGTGTTCCTGCGTTTATTCTCAATTCCCTGATGACTGCATCTTTAGAAAGGGCAATCCTGTATGGCCTGTCAGTTGTCATTGCATCATAAGCATCAGCTAAACCAACTACTCTTGCAGCAAGTGGAATTTCATCTCTTTTTAAACCATCCGGATAGCCTTTCCCATCCATTCTTTCATGGTGGTGTCTTATCACAGAAATAATAAAGGAAGAAACGTTTAAAGGCTTTATTAAATCAACTCCTTTTATTGGATGCAGCTTCACTATTTCCCACTCCTTGTCTGTTAATGCAGTTTCCTTGAATATGTATTCATTGCTTACCCCTACCTTTCCTATGTCATGAAGAAATGTTGCTATCTGTAGTTCGTTTTTTTCCTCTTTTGTAAAAGGAAGCTTTTCCGTAATCAGATTTGAATAATAGGAAACTCTTCCTGAATGGCCATGAGTATAGGGGTCCTTGCTTTCAAGAGTGCAGGAAAGGACTTTTATAAATTCCAGAAAATCAATAGGATTTCCGCTTCTGTTTTCTTTAGCGTTTTCATTGAATATCTTTCTGATTTTTTCAATTAACGGCTGGTTCTCCTGAAGGGTACTCTTGACAACATCAAAATCTCTTTTAATGCCTAGTTCCTGAACATTATTTAAAAGATTACTCAAGTGAACATTTAATTTTCTTCTCTCAACTGCCTTTTTAATTACTGAAATTATTTCAGCAACATTAAATGGTTTTGTAATGTAATCAAAAGCCTCCCATCTTATTCCGTCTATAGCTGTTTTAAGCGTCCCATATCCAGTAATTATTACAACCTCTATATCTGAATTATGTTTCTTAATTGCTTTTAATACCTCAATTCCTGAAATTCCTGGCATTCTAAGGTCTAATGTAACCAAATCTATTGCTTGCTGGTGTATAATCTCAATAGCCTTTTTGCCATCTTCAGCAGTATACACCTGGTAAGTAGGTTTAAGTATCATTCTCAGGGATTCTCTAGGTCCGATTTCATCATCAACAATAAGGATAGAAGGTTGGTTCATATAATAGGCTCCTTATTTAATTTAAGTAAAAAAATATTTAGACTACACTTTTATAGCAAATCTTATGCCAACTTCATTTAAACTATTTTAATCTATTGGATATTAAGATAATCTGTTGATTTATCAGTCTATCTGTTTTTTTAATAAATATTAATCAGATGGATTAGTGCTAACCATTTCACAAAAAAATGTACATATTTGTACAATGGTGTTAGCTAATGGCAGCATATTTAAAAAACACAGCTACTTTTAAACGTCAGATTAAAGGAAGATTTTATAAAAATGATTTGAGGTTAAAATGCAGGAAGTCGGGTAAATGAATCGTGGACAGAAACAAAATATTTTATAGTTTTCTGTTTTGCGAAATTGTTAAATTTTAATTTTCTACTTCAATCCCATATTTATCCATTTTATACTTTAAAATTCTTCTGCTTATTCCTAAAATGTTGGCAGCTTTTGTTTGAACAAAATTAGCCTTTTTAAGAGCATTAAGAATTATTTCTTGTTCAAATTCCTGCCCTGCCTCGTCAAAAAGAATATTACCATCAAGGACTTCTTCTTTAAGTGTGTTGGCTTTTTGAATTATTAAAATATTAGGCGGTAAATCATCTTTTTCTATTGTATTATTATGTGTAAGGGCAACCATTCTCTCTATAACATTCTCAAGCTCTCTGACATTTCCGGGCCAGTTGTATGAAATCAAAACCTCAATCGCTTCCTCAGAAATTTTCTTTTTTTCTTTTTTTCCATCCGCAGAAACACGCGATAAAAAGTAATCTGCAAGAAGAGGAATATCTGCTTTTCTTTCTCTTAAAGGCGGAATAACTATAGGAACTACATTTATCCTGTAATATAGGTCTGAGCGAAACATTCCTTTTTCAACAGCCTTCTCCAGATCCTTGTTAGTAGCAGTAAGCAATCTGACATCAACTTTAACAGGTTTTGTTCCTCCAATCCTTACAAATTCTCTCTCCTGCAACACCCTTAAAAGCTTTGATTGAGTAGCTGTTGAAAGTTCTCCAATTTCATCAAGAAAAAGAGTTCCCTTATCAGCCATTTCAAATTTCCCTATCCTTTTCGCATAAGCATCAGTGAAAGCTCCCTTTTCAGACCCAAAAAGTTCACTCTCTATAAGAGTTTCAGGAATTGCAGCACAATTAATCGCTACAAAAGGGAATTCCTTTCTGTTACTGTTATAATGAATTGCTTTTGCAACTAATTCCTTTCCTGTACCGCTCTCACCCAATATTAAGACTGTTGATTTTGTGTCAGCGATTTGCTCAATCGTATGGAAAATCTCTCTGATAACCCCAGTATTTCCAATGATACTGCTGAAACTGTAGTCGCCTTGTCTTACTTCTTTTTTTTTCGTTGAACCATTTTCGCTCAGAGCCTTGCTGATTAAGAGCTTTATTTCATCAATATCAAAGGGTTTAGTAATGTAATCATAAGCTCCTAATTTCATCGCTGATACTGCTGTTTTAATTGTCTTAGTTGCAGTGAGCATTATAACTCTAACATTATCTCCTCTTTCCTTAATCTTCTTTAAAATCTCTATACCATCCTCTCCTGGCATAATGATATCAAGAAAAACCAGGTCAGGTTTTTGCTCTTTAATGGTCTTTAAAGCGGTGCTTCCGTTTCCTGCCATTAACACCTCGTACTCATTTTTCAGAATCATGCGTATTGATTCCCTGATGCTTAATTCATCATCAACAATGAGAATTATTTTTCCCTTCATCATATCTCCTTGTATGGGCCGCTTATTATAGGCAGTAGTATACTAACATCAATTCCGTTATTATTAAAAGTATTTATTGTCATTCTCCCGCAGCTATATTTTATTAATTGTTCTGCTAAGAATATTTCAATTCCCTTCATTTCTGAATAGTTATCTTTTATTTCCTGAGAGATCTCATCATCTTCTCTCTTTTTGGATTTTGCTTTTATATGGAGATCAACTGCGTCTTTGAAAATATTTTCAGCATCTATATCATTATTATGCTCTGCCTTTGCAGAAAATTTTATTTCTCCTCCTCCCTCTCCTGCTTCTTTAATTAACTTTGAAATTATGTTTTTGAAAACACACTCAAATTTATTGTTTTCCACACATATTTTAGACAAATCATTACTAATATCTTTATAAATAAATATTTTTCTTTTTTCAAATTCTTTACTGAATGACTTGATTGTCTTGTTTAAAATTGATGATAATGGCTCTCTTTTTCCTTTTACTGACAACACATTTTGATATTCCAGTATTCTCTCAACCAACGAATCAATTCTCTCTACATCCCGGCTTACTATTTTATAAAAATTCTCTCTGAAGTCTGGATCATTAAAATTCTCAGGAAATAAATTAGCAAAGGTTTTAATTGCAACCAGAGGGTTTTTAATTTCGTGTGCTAATTCAAGAATCAGATTGTCATTATAATTAGTTATACCGTGCGATTTTGCAATTTTGAAATTTACTGAATCTGTTTTTATACTATCTGATAATGAACTTTTCTCTATCATTGACTTTTTCTGAATATCTCCAAACAAAGGGGAGATTTCATCAGCAGAGATTACTTCATTCTCAGACAGCACTGCTGCCCTCAGCACTATATTTTCAAGTTCCATTAAGTTCAGTGGCCATAGGTAATTCTGGAATAATTCCATTGCATCCTGTGTAAAAGATTTCTTTATAATATTAAGATTTTTCATCCCTTCGCTGAGTATCATATTGACAATCAATGGAATTTCATCTTTTCTATCTCTCAATGGAGCAATGTTGATTGGAAAAAGGCTAATCTTATAAAACAGCTTTGGGTCAAACCTGTTTTGTCTCATTTCATAAAAAAGATTTTTTGATGTAGATGCAACTATCCTTCCATTAAATTTTTTAAACTTGCCATTTTCTGTTATAATTCCTCCGAGATCAAGAAACTCCGACAGTGCCATCTGTAGTTCGCAAGAAAGATCTTCTATTTTGTTAAAATATATTGTCCTGTATAAAGATTCTTCTTTCTGAAATCCAGATTCTGCTTCATCTTTAAAAATGCTTGTTAATTCCTTCAGATTTAAACTGCTGCAGTTTATATTAACAAATTTTCCTTTTCTTGAACTGCTGTAGTGAATTATTCGTGCTGCCAGTTCACGCCCTGTTCCTCCTTCACCGCTTATCAGGACTGACGCCTTAATTGGAGTTGCTTTTTTAAGCAACCGGATTACTTCATTCCCAAATTTTAATAAGTTTGAAGAAATAAGATATTTATCATCGGTTATATTCTCTTCTATCACTTTCTCCATGGAATTTTCCAGCCATCTTTTATTCATAAGAATTTCAATTTTATCTTTCAAATCAAATATTTCAGATGGAATTTTTAAGAATATTCTGTTTTTCCTTCCAAAAATACTCACTAAGTTATCTTCATTGTAATCAGCAAATAAAATAATGAATGGCAGGTCGTTGAATAAGGAATTTATTTCATACATGGAATTAATTTTTGTATCTGTGAGAGACCCGATTTCAAGAATAGCTACGTCTGCTTCTTCTTTTTTGGCAACTTCTTTAAAGTCTTTCAGAAAACTTCCTGAAATTAATTGGTATTCGTTTCCAAGAATTATTCTTATTGATTCTTTCAGGCTTTTGGAATCACTGCAAACTAATATTTTGTTTTTCATGTCGTTCAATTGCCCTTCTTCGTTCATAACGTCTCGGATTAACTGGTAAATTTATGAAAAATGAACTTCCTTTCCCTGTCTGGCTTTTAACATTAATTGTACCACGATGTTCCTGAACAATCTGATGACTTATTGAAAGGCCCAATCCTGTCCCAGTATGTTTGGTGGTGAAAAACGGTGTAAATATGTTTTCTATATCTTTTTCAGGAATTCCCTCCCCAGTATCACTGATTTCCACCTGAATTATATCAACCCTATCCTCATAATATCTTGTAGTAATAAATATTTCTCCACCTTCAGATGTTGCATGTATTGCATTCATAATGGTATTTAAGAATACCTGCTTCATCTGCTCTCTGTCCATCAATATTTTTGGAAGATCTGTATTATAGTTTTTATTAATTGATATGTTTTTCTTTTTTGCCTGATTATTAACTAGAAGAGCTATTTTTTCAATAACTTCATTGATATCCTCTTCATTAAGATTTGGCTTGGAAGGTTTTGCAAAATCAAGAAGTTCACTGAGCAGGCGGGATATCCTCTCCACTTCCTCAACAGTAAGGTTCAGAAAATTAGTCCTGAATTCCTTGTCATCGAATCTTTCAGGAAGAAGCTGCAAAAATGTTTTTATTGAAACAAGAGGGTTGCGTATTTCATGGGCAAGTCCTGCAGTCAAAGTTCCAAGAGAGGCAAGCCTGTCGGCTCTTTGCATATTTGTTTTTGACTTCTTTAAATTGTCGTACAATTTTGCGTTTTCAATAGCAACAGCGCTCTGGTGAGCCAAAATCATTAAAAGCTCTATATCTTTTCCTGAATACATTTCCCCGGACTCTTTCCTTCCAAGAGAAACAATACCGATTAATCGCTCCCTGATTATAAGAGGCAAAAACACTTCCGCCTCCATGTTTTTCATTGTATTCGCCACAGCAACAATCTTGCTGTCAGAGTAGTATTTCTCAATTTCCTCCTTTATTATAATGTCATTCCTTTCCTTAATCCAATTTGCGAAAAAGTTGTCCCTTGAGAAATAAGGGGAAATTAGCTCGTTGTCATAACCACAGGATTCTTCAATTTTAAAGACTCCTTTCTCATCATCAAGCAATATTATCGCTGCTTTTGTAATATTCATAGTTTTCACGAGACTTTCCAGTATCATTTTGAGAAGAGTTTTTAAATCGAGTATCCCGGCTATCATCTTTGTCAGCTTATAAACAGTATCTTCATAATTAAAATCCCCTTTAAAGAGAACTTCTTCGATACTCCTCTGAGTAACTCCTCTGTATCGCGGCAACACCCCTCCGATTAAAAAAGTCATAAATGTTGTTAATGTAGTAAAAAAATAATCAGTCTCTCCAAGAAAATGTTTTTCTCCAAACAGTATCAAAAAGTATGTTGGAATCAGTAACAAAGAAAATATCATGAAATCAATAAATCCTTTTTTTATCAGATAAGTGATATCCATTATTTTGAAATAAATCAGCGCATAGCTTATCAACGAAAGATAGAAAGAAGCAAAAGGCGCTGCAAATGGCAGGATTTTCAAGTCAAAAACAGGAAAAAAGGCAGTAAACCCTCCTGCAAAACCAAGAACTGATGCAATTGTTATGTATTTTATCCTTATCCGTTTGAAGCTTGATGTGATTGAATAGCATGACCTTGCCAATTCATAAATTATGTAGGATGCAAAAAAAACATATGTGAGGAAATAGACCGTATACAATTTTCCAGGATTTTCATAGAATCCGATTCCCTGCCTTAACTCCATTTTTTCAACAAGGATATTGGTAAAGCTGAGAATCAGCTCTGTTCCTCCAAGGAAATAGGCAAAAACAATCAGTTTTTTCTGTTCTCTTGTCTTATTTAAAAGCACAGATATGAAATGGAAGCTAATGGGAAGAATAAATATGGCTCCAACATATACAACCTTGCACCAGAGAAGAGCCTGTTTCTCATCAATGGAAACAGCAGTCATATATCTTCCAGCCTGCCATACAGTAAGTATTAAACAGATAATGCACCATAATCTGTTTTGAAGATTTTTTCTTCCTTTGAGGTAAACAAACACTGCTGAAGTTAATGTCAGGAAAATCCCAAAAAAGAAACCGAAAACATACCAGTTCATCTTACTGTCCTCTCAATAAATTCTTTTTCAGATAATTGGCAATCCTGCCCATTATCTGATTCCTCAGGATTAAGAGGGAGGCTGATAATAAAAGAACTCCCATTTCCTTCTTTGCTTTGCACATCTATTGTTCCTTTATGCTCCTGAATAATTTGATGACATATGGAAAGTCCAAGCCCTGTTCCGCCGTCTTTGGTTGTAAAAAACGGTGTAAAAATATTTTCAATATTTTTCTCTGAAATCCCTTTCCCTGTATCTTTTATCTCAATCTGAACAAATTTCTTTTCTCCTTCAAGAAATCTCGTTTCAATAAAAATTTCACCATTTTCATATGAAGCCTGAACTGCGTTCAAGATTACATTCAAAAAAACCTGTTTCATCTGCTCTTTATCAGCCATAACCTTTGGAAGTCCACTGACATACTGCTTGTGAATTACCAGATTCTTCTTCAGACCCTCATTCTCTGCAAGCATTATAACCTTTTCAAGCACATCATTTATGTCAATTTCCTTCAGTATTGGTTCTGAAGGCCTTGCAAACTCTAAAAGCTCAGTCAGTAAGCGGCATATCCTTTCAACCTCTTCGATAGTAAGATTCAAAAAATTATTTCTGAACTCGTTGTCATCAAACCTTTCAGGCAGGAGTTGTAAAAAGGTTTTTATTGAAACAAGCGGGTTCCGTATTTCATGAGCAAGTCCTGCAGTCAGGGTTCCGAGAGAAGCGAGTTTGTCAGCCCTTCTCATATGAATTTTGGATTTTCTCAACATATCATATAATCTTGCATTCTCTATTGCTACAGAAGCTTGATTTGCCAAAGCCTTAAGCATCTCAAACTCTCTGTAAGAGTATACTCCGCCGTTTTCTTTTTTATCCAGATTTATAACACCCACCAAACGATTATCATGAATAAGCGGCAGAGAAACTTCTGAATCCAACTCCATCATTTTTGTATTTATTAAATTCATCCTTGAGTCGTATGAAATCTCTTCTTCAACCTCTTCCCTTATAACTACTTCATTTTTCTCTTCCATCCATCTGGACAGAAAATCATCTTTCCGTAACAAAAGATTCTTAATTTCCCCGTTAAATCCGTGTGAGGCTCTTATTTCATATTTACTCTCATCACTGTCAAGCACAAGAATTGACACTTTTTTAACAGCAATTGTTTTTATTATTATATCAACTATATATTCCAGTAAGTCATCTATCTCCAGAACCTGTGTAACTGTTTTGCTCAGGTTATAAAAAACATTCTCGTTTGTCACCTCATCCTTGAAAAATATCTCTCTTCCTTTTCTATCAAGAAGAACTTTTACCCTTGGGAAAACAAATGCTGCAAAGACAAAAAGCAGGAAAAGAATTAATGAAAAACTGTAACTAAATACATCAAATGATACTTTTTCGCTTAGCAGAACTATCAGGAAACAGGGGACGAAAAAAAGTATAATTAAAAAAAAGTATGTTACACTCTTTTTTATGACAACAGTAATTGCCATCAAGCGATATTTAACTATGGCATAGCTAATGATAAAAACATAAATTGTAGATAAATGGGCTGCAATTGGTGGTGTTTTTAAATCAATAAGCGGGAAAAAGGATGTTGAAGCACTTACAAATCCAATTACGGATGCAAAAATAACATATCTTAACTGATTTTTTTTTAAAAGAAGAGTTGTTCTTTGGTGCTCTTTGATTAAAAGCCATACACCATAGATTGGAACCCAGTATACAAGGAAATGGATAAAATAAATCTTTCCAGGAACTTCATAGAAACCAAATGCAAAGTGGGAAATAACATCCTTAACAAACAACTTGCTAAAATTAAAGCCTACCAGTTCAACCAGTGCAAATCCATATCCAACAAAAAGTAGGGCTCTCTTTTCTCTGGCTTGTTCAACCAAAACAAGAAAAAAATGAAGCGTTAAAAAAGGAATGAAAATAGCCCCTAAATATAAAACTCTATTCCAAAAAAGAGCTTCATCCCTACCTATTGAAACACCAACCATACAACGGCCAAAATACCAGAGAGAAACACTAAAGCATTGTAAGCACCATATCTTATTAAGAAATAGTTTCCTGTTTCTCAGATAGACAAAGATTCCAAGTATAAAAGCAAAAATGCTTCCAGTAAAAAAACCTATGGCATACCAGTTCATTTTTTATCCTTCAAATCTCCTGAGAACAACCACAGAATTATAACCCCCAAAACCAAAAGAGGTTTTAACAATAGTTTTTATCTCCTTTTTACAACCCTTGTTGGGGACATAGTCCAAATCGCACTCCGGGTCTGGGATATGAAGATTTATGGTAGGATGAAGGAATTGATTCTCAAGCATTAGAAAACACGCAACAATTTCCATAGCACCACATCCGCCCATTGCATGACCTGTCATGGATTTTGTTGCTGTAACTGACAATCTGTAGGCATGTTTTCCAAATACGTTTTTTATCATCAGAGTCTCTGCCCTGTCATTTACGATTGTTCCGCTCCCATGAGCATTGATATGGTCAACCTCCCTTGGAGATATACCGGAATCTTTCAAAGCAATCTGGATCGCCCTTGAACCCTGAAGAGAATCCGGCAAAGGGGTCATAACATGATATGCATCGCAAGTTGCTCCATAACCTGTAATCTCACCGTAGATTTTTGCTTTTCTCTTTTTTGCATGCTCATACTCTTCAAGAATAATAATTCCTGCTCCTTCTCCAAAAACCAATCCATCTCTGTCCCTGCTGAACGGTCTATAGACAGTTGAGGGGTCTCCACTATGCTTAGAGAGAAGATTAACATTGGCAAAAGTAGCAATGGCAAAAGGGGTAACAGGTGTTTCTGAGCCTCCTGCAATTGCAACATCTACCCTTCCGTTTCTTATATACTCGAAAGCCTCCCCTACTGCTGAAGTTGATGAAGCGCACGCAGTTGTGATTGTCTGGGTTGGCCCTGTTATTCCATAACTTATCATTATCTGGCTTGCACAGGAACTTGGTATTATTGATGTGGCAAAAAATGGGTTTATTCTTTTATACCCTTTTTCAAGGAATATTGCATGTTGCCTCTCTCCTATTGCCAGCGCTCCAACGGATGTTCCTATTAAAACAGCTATTCTTTCTTTTCTTTCATTCTCTATGTCAATTTTTGAGTCTTCAAGCGCCATCTTTGTTGAAACAAGACCAAATTGAGCAAAACGGTCAATCCTTTTTGAAAGTTGAGGGGGAATATAATCAATGGGGTCAAAATCTGTAACTTCTCCGGCTACATGGCAGGGATAACTGGATGCATCAAAGCTGGTTATTTCTTTAATCCCTGATCTCCCCTCTTTTAAAGAATCCCAGAAATTTTTTTTTCCTATACCATTTGAAGCAACAACACCAATTCCTGTTACGACAACTCTTTTCTTTTTCATATCTTTGCTGTATCCTTTTAGGTTATTCTAAACCTCCTGAATAAGGGTGAATTCTTCTGTTGACCATATTTTGAAAAAATAAGTTTCTCTTCAGTAGGAAGATGGTAAGTTTATTTAATCTATAGAAAAGCCTATAGGCTATATTAGAAATCCGATAAAATTTTTGAAAAACTTCCCAAAATTTTTCCTCTAATTCATTTGGTTCCATGTTCTTCGGCTTGAAAACAACATTCGTGCCATCGTATTTTGAATAATCCTTGTGTAATATCCTCCCCTCTTCCAAAAATCTTTCAAATAATTTTGTTCCTGGCACAGGAGTTAATATCCATTGAACCATTAATGGGATTTTTTCCTTTGTTAAAAAATCTATTGTCTCATCCATTAATTCCTTTGTATCTCCATCAAAGCCAAAAATCATACTCGGGTTTGGTTGAATCCCGGCATCAGAGTATATTTTAAAAATTTTAGAATAATTTTCTATTCTATTGAAATTTTTCCTCACTGAGAGAAGGGATTCTTTTGAAATACTCTCTATTCCCAAAAATGCAAAGATACAACCAGATTTCCCTGCCAGAGTCACTAATTCCTCATCCATTGCAGCCAAAGAACTGAATTGCCCAAACCAATGTATCTTTAAAGAAATCAAAGCCTTGAAAAGCTCCTTTGCTCTTTCTGGCTGAGCAGCTATATTGTCATCAGTGAAAACAATAAAAGCCCCTTTAAATTTTTGTATCTCTTCTACTACTTCAGCAATAGGGCGGAATCTCATTTTTTTGCCAAAGTAATTACTAACACAACAAAAATCGCAATCATGGAAGCAACCTCTTGCCGTTTCTATGGGAATTCTGGGCCATTTACTCGTTTTAAATAAAAATCCTGGTTTAAGATATTTATCCAATGGCAATAAATTAAAACAAGGAGTGGGAAGCTTTTCTAAAGATGGTGTACCATTAGGAAAATATATCTTTTCAAGCTCTCCTTTTTTAAAATCATCTAAAACCTTCCACCATATATTCTCGCTTTCTCCGACAACAACACTATCTACATGAGGTAGAACCTCTTCAATTAAATAGCTTGGAGCTGGTCCCCCAAGGATAACCTTAGTACCTCTCTTCTTATATTCCTCAGCTATCTGTAATGCTCTTGGTAGTTGTGTTATTAAACTTGTAATCCCAACCAAATCTACTGGTTCATCAAAATTTATATCCTCAAGGGTTTCATCAATAATGGAAACACTAAAATCAGAAGGAGTTAAAGCTGCTATATAAGGTAGAGTACGACTGGGAACAAAGGATTTTTCAAATTTCCTTATTTTACCATTCACTAATTGAGATGGTTGAATTAATTTCAATTTATAATTCTTCACATTCAATTGCATACCAAACTGCGCCTTTTTTTGAATGGGATAAATGCATTAATCTCATTCTTATATCTTACATATTCCTCTCCAAACTTTTTCTCAAAAGTTTTTTCTTCATAATAAGTTCTTAAGAATATCAAAGGAGAATAGATAAATACTGATACTAAAAATGAATAGTAAGCATTAGCTACTAATGGGAATCCTAATACCTCCAACAGCACACTAAGATAATACGGGTTCCTCACATATTTATAGGGACCCTCTATTATCAGTTTATGATTTTCTCTAATCTCTATATGAACACTATGGAGCTTCCCAAGAGTCCTGATAGTCCAATTTCTTCCAATTAGTCCCAAAGAAAACATAAAAAGACCAATTATTGTTATAAAAAAAATTATTTCTGGTTTCTTTGTGAAATATTCCACGAACACGCTTATAAATATTAATATATGAACAATCAGGAGTGTTCTAAATGTCCATCGAGCTTCAATTATTCCATCCTCCTTCTCTCGCCAGCAATAGAGCTCAAAGAGACGCTCAATGCACATAAAAATCATAAATATTAAAAAAAATATTTTGAAAAACATACTTCTTGCAGCAACTAAGGATTAAATCAATAAAGGTCTCATTCTCTTCTTTATTCCTTTTCGTATAATAAAATTTATTAAACCGAGAAGATAAAGACACTTAAAGGGAGTAGAGCAAATGGGATTCAAAGCTGCAATGTAAGTCATGGCTAAAGTCGGCATTAGCGCCTTCTTATAAACCTTTCCCTTTTCATCCAGATGAGATGGCTGAATTAAAAGTAATTTCATAGGAGATAAAATTCTCTTTAATTAAAAACTTACTTATTTCTATAAGAAAAATATTTGATTTTTATATCAGAAAAAATGCTCAGAGTCAAGAAATTTGGCTCTTGTTTTAAATTCCTTGACATATAATTTAAGATTGATTAGTTTTAAACCCATCATGAAAAAATTCCTCCTGATTCTCCTTGGTGCCTGTTTTCTCCTTTCCCTTTCCGCTAATGAAGCAGATTCCAGAATTTCAAGATTTACGATATCAGGCATTGTAAAAAAAACAGGTACAGGAAAGAGATTAAAAGATGTCTCTATAGGGCTTTCAGGTACTACCTCTCAAGGAGAAGTCACCAGGACATCAAAGACTAACAGATTGGGAAAATACAGTTTCACAAAACTCTTAGCCGGGACATATACAATAATTCCCTCTTTTCCAGGATATGTCTTTGACCCTAATAGCCAGCAGATAACCATAGCAAAGAGGAATAAAACCGCAAACTTTAAAGCAACCCCTGGCGAGGAGATAACTATAGAAGATATCTATAAGGTTGCTTTGAAAAAACCGGCAAAAATTTCCTTAAAGATTTTAAATACTTCAGCTGACCTTGACCTCTATCTCCTTGACCCGCTAACTGGTGAAAAGCTTGCTGTTTCTGATTCAGCCTTTCCTGGTCAGGAGAAGTCAATAACTGTTAATGACCTTGGGACTTATATAATTGGTGTTGATGCAAAGGATTTAGAATCAAATTATATCCTCACCATAGATTCTTTTTCTACAGGCAGTAATTTTATAAACAGGAAGGTTCTTTCAAATTCCAGTAAATCTGCCACCTCTTCCAGCATAGATTTTGGAGTTCCTGTTTCAGGGTCTCTGGATTTATCTGATGACTATTTTGATGATTCTACCCTCTATGATCAATACTTTTTTACCGGGCAAGCTAACCAGTCTGTTGATATACGGATGAGTTCAGCAGAAATAGACAGCTATCTCTATTTAATCTATTCTGGTATTTTCGAAGATACCATAATAGCAGAGGATGATGATAGCGGCGGCGGCAATGATGCAAGGATTTCAGGAGAGCTTCCCTACAGTGGCACTTATAGCATAATTGCAAACAGCCGCTTTGTTCTGGAAACCGGCTCCTATACATTGACTCTGGAAGAATTTAACCCGAATGCAACAGGCTCTATTTCCGGAAAGCTGATTGTAGAGGATTATATCAGTTTAACTGAGGAGGAAAACAATGAAGATAATCTT
This sequence comes from Candidatus Schekmanbacteria bacterium RIFCSPLOWO2_02_FULL_38_14, assembly GCA_001790855.1. NCBI lineage: Bacteria > Candidatus Schekmaniibacteriota > Candidatus Schekmanbacteria bacterium RIFCSPLOWO2_02_FULL_38_14. The sequence continues at coordinate 129,642 of MGDH01000011.1, forward strand.
TCTGGAGCCTTTAATATCCTCTACTTCCCTGTAAAAATCTTTGGCGCCTCAGAAGACGGAGACCCAGGCACAACCATTACGATTCCCAAAACTGTTTCCAAAAAAAGAAAAAAGGCGACTGCTGACTTTGTCCCTGGCGAGGTCGTTGTTAAATTTAAAAATGGGAAAACCCCTTCTGCCTCAAAGAAGGTTTTGCAGTTTAACCTGAAAAAGAAAGGCGAAAGCTATAACGGCCCCCTGCTTTTTGAGATAAGTGAGTTAAAGGAATTCAAAAAATCCCTGTCTGAAAAAGGAAGCCTCGCGAAAAAGAAAGCAGTAGATTCTTTAAAAGCGCAGACTTTAAGAGTAATTGAAAAACTAAATCAGGACCCTGATGTGCTCTATGCAGAGCCAAATTATATCTATTATCCTGCAAAAACCCCTAATGATACCTATTACAAATATCAGTGGCACTATCCCCTGATAAACCTGCCTGAGACCTGGGACATAACAACAGGAAATTCAAGTGTAACAGTGGCAGTCATTGACACAGGAGTCCTTCTTAACCATCCTGATTTAAAAACGCGGCTTACCAGTGATGGCTATGATTTTATAAGCGATGCAGGAAATGCCCTTGATGAAGACGGAATAGATTCAAATGCTGATGACCCTGGAGATGACCCGGCAAAGGTCCACTCAAGCTTTCACGGAAGCCATGTAGCTGGCACAATCGGAGCACTCACGGATAACAGCACCGGTGTTGCCGGAGTTGACTGGAATTGCAAGATAATGCCAATAAGGGTCCTGGGAAAAGAGGGCGGAACAAATTTTGACATCACCCAGGCAATCCTCTATGCAGCACGCCTTGAAAATTCTTCAAAAAACTTCCCAAGCAAAAAAGCAGATGTAATAAACATGAGCCTTGGCGGCCCAGGCTCTGCCCAGTCTCAGCAGGATGCAATAACCAAAGCCATAAATGCTGGAGTCACAATAGTAGCTGCATCCGGAAACTCAAATAAAGATTCCCAAAGCGAACCTTTTTATCCTGCATCCTATGATGGAGTAATCTCAGTGGGTGCTGTGGACTTAAATGCAGAAAAAGCCCCTTATTCTAATTATGGCACAAGGATTGATATCTTGGCACCAGGGGGTGATACATCTTCTGATAAAAACGGAGATGGCTATCAGGACGGAGTCCTATCAACCTTAAAAAGTGAGGAAAGCAACGAGTTCAATTATGTCTTTTACCAGGGCACATCCATGGCATCTCCTCATGTTGCCGGTATTATTGCCCTGATTCAGGGTGCAAGGGTTTCAAAGGAATTGCCTCTTCTTTCTCCTTCTGAGATTAAAAACATACTCATAAATACATCATCAGGGGTTTCCTCATCAACAAAAGCAAAATTCCCAAATGCAGGATTGATTAATCCAAAGAATGCAGTGCTTTCAGCCATTGAGACATCAAGCGGAGTAGGGCCAAAGCTTGCTGTGTCAACAAAATCCCTTAATTTTGGAACAGAAGAAACAAGTTTGACTGTCCTGGTTGAAAATGGCGGCGGAGAGACGCTTAGCCTGACTCAAGTCACTTCTTCTGATTCCTGGCTTTCAGCCTCTCCGGAATCAGGGGATGCCCCTCTTATCCTTACAGTCACAGTAGACAGGACAGGGCTTTCTCCAGGAGGATATGAAGGAACAATAGATATAGCTTCAAACGGAGGAAACGCAGAAATTAATGTCTCTATGCAGGTTCAAGGCGAAGACGAACCCACACCAGGCAAAAGGGATATTGGCGAGGTCTTTGTGCTGGTAGTTGACAAGAATACTTTTGAAACCGTTGCCCAGGCTGAAACGAATGTGACTAATAATTTTTCATATAATGTAATATCAATCCCTGAGGGTGAATATTATATAATTGCAGGCACAGACAGGGACAATAATGATATAATCTGCGAGGATGAGGATGCCTGCGGAATCTTTCCCCTTTTCTCAGAGCCCGACCTTGTTAAGATTGAGGCTGACAAAGAATCAAGCGGCATTGATTTTCCTGTCAGTGAATTAAGCTTCATAACAGGGAAAAATCTGCCAAAAAAGGGTTTCATGAAGCTAAAGAAAAAACCCAAGGCGATGCAATGAAAAGGAAATCAATTTTTTTTTGCTGATTGCTCTTTTTGCCTGCCATCTGCCTACCCAGAACCCAAAAGCCACATCTCTTAATTTTCCTTTAACGGTTTTAGATAAAGGGACTTATTCAGGCTTTACAGAAAAAGAGCTTTCATTCATGGTCATTAAGGAGAAACAAGAATTTTTAAAAGTTTTCTCAATGCTTCATTCCATTGAAATTCTTTCGCCCCCTCCGCCGCCAGTAGATTTTAAAGAAAAGATAGTAATTGTGCTCCTTTTTGGGCAAAAGCCAACAGGAGGCTTTTCAATCGATTTTGGAAGGACCTATCTCTCTCCTGAAGGCGCCCTTTCAATTGAGGTAAAATTAAAAGAACCCTCTCCCTCGTCAATTCTCACCCAAGCCCTAACCAGCCCTTATGCAATTGCAAAGATTCAAAAAAAGGGGATAAAAGTTATAAGGTTTATTGATGAGAAAAATAATATCCTGAAAGAGCTTCCTCTTTTAAACTCTTAACCCTTCTTTTCTCCTGCAATAAATCCTGTGCGACTAAGGATTTCTCCCCTCTAAGAAAAAATGGAAGTTGTCCCCTTTTATCACATTTGGAAAACGCACCCTACTTTAGGATATGGTTAGATGTAGGGCATGGTTCCCAACCGTGCCGTAATATTCGGTGCATTTGGGGAATGCACCCTTCTATTTAATCCCCAGCACACCTATCATATCAAATAGCCCGTTTTTTTTGCTCGCAACAAACTTTGCAGCTCTTACAGCACCTCTTGCAAATGTCTCTCTGCTATGGGCTCTGTGGGTTATTTCAATTCTTTCTCCATGAGCAGAAAAAAGAACAGTATGGTCACCTACAATATCTCCAGCCCTGATGCTGTGAATCCCTATCTCTTCCTTTTTCCTTTCACCAACAATCCCTTTCCTTCCGTAAACACCATCTCTATCAAGGTCTCTTCCAAGGCTTTCTGCGATTATCTCGGCAATTTTCAGAGCAGTTCCGCTCGGAGCATCTTTCTTAAATCTGTGGTGGGCTTCATAAATTTCTATGTCATATTCATCTCCAAGAACTTTTGATATTTTCTTAACCAGGTCAAATACAAGATTTACGCCAACGCTCATATTAGGGGAAAGAACTATTGGAATTGATTTGGCTGCTTCTGAAATCTTTTTCTTCTGTTCTGCTATCAAACCTGTCGTTCCAATCACTATTGCCTTTTTGTTTTTTCTGCAAACTTCAAGATTTGAAATTGTTGCTTGGGGAAAAGTGAAATCTATGACCACATCACATGAATCTATTATTTCACTGATATCATCTGATATTTTAATCTTATAACCTTTTTCCGGTTCAATTTCCTTTCCTATGCACTTGTGCCCTTTTACTTCAGTTCCTCCAACAACTTTAATCCCGTCGCTTTCAAGGATAGCATCCCGTATCATCTTCCCCATCCTTCCGCAGGCACCTGTTATGATTGTTTTAACCATAGTTTACTCCTTGATTCTTTTATCCCATCAACAATCTTTCTCATGTCATTGCGAGCGTCAGCGAAGCAATCTCCTTCAAAAGCGAAATGCTGATAAGATGACAAGCTACCAAATGAGATTGCTTCGTCGCCTGCCTGCGGTAGGCAAGCTTTGCTCCTCGCAATGACATCAATGTAAATATTCAAATAAAAACAAAAATTATATTAGCTGAAATTTTTTCATCACGCTTTGCAGCTTTTTCCTGTTCACCTCGCTCATTTTACAAAGCGGTAGCCTTATTTCATCTGTAGTCATTCCCATCATATGAAGTGCAGCCTTTACAGGAACAGGGTTTGTCTCGTAAAACATTGCAGAAACAAGGGGTGAAAGCCTGTAGTGAAACCTCTTTGCCTCTTTCATATTCCCCTTTTCAAACTCCTCAATCAGGTTTGCAACATCAAGCGGAGCAACATTTGCAACAACAGATATTACTCCCTTGCCACCAATCGCAAGAATCGGAAGGAGAAGATTATCATCTCCTGAAATTAAGTCAAATTCCTTACCGCACAGGGAAATTACATCGGACATTTGAGTGAGTGAACCAGAAGCCTCTTTTATCCCAACAATGTTTTTTATCTCAGCAAGCCTTGCAACAGTTTCAGGCAGCATATTTACTCCGGTTCTTGAAGGGATGTTGTAGAGAATCAGCGGGATATCAACATCCTCTGCAATTGCCTTAAAATGCTGGTACAAGCCTTCCTGTGTTGGCCTGTTATAATAAGGACAAATCAAAAGTGCTCCGTCAGCTCCTGCTTTTTGAGCATGCTTTGTAAGTCTTATTGCCTCTTTTGTTGAATTTGAACCTGTGCCTGCAATTACCGGCACTTTTTTTCTTGCAGCTTCAATCGCAACATCCACAACCCTCTGGTGCTCGTCAAATGACAGGGTCGCAGATTCTCCTGTTGTCCCACATGGAACTATTGCACTGGTCTTATTCTCAATCTGAAAATCAATGAGCTTTCTGAAACTCTTCTCATCAACCTTATCATTCTTAAAAGGTGTAACAATTGCAACCATTGAACCGGAAAACATTTCATTTCTCCTTTGATAAATAGTAAGGATTCAAGGGGTCGAGGGTTCAAGGATTCAAGTGAAAAATAAAAATGCAAAACTAAGACTTAGGTATTCGCTTTGCACTTTAAGTTTTTAATTTCTTACACTTGACCCCTCGAATCCTCTAGCCCTTGACCCCTATTCATTAATACTTCCACGCCTCCTCTTGCATCACTCCGTTACAAACTACCCTTGCTTCTCCTTCAAGACAGACATTTGAAAAATCATTTCTATCTTTATCAAAATATATTCTTAAACTCTCCCCGCTTTTTGGATAGACAGTTACAGGTGATTTGACTTTTCCGAGATACGACGACACAAGAGCAGAAGCTACTGCCCCTGTACCGCAGGCAAGGGTTTCTCCCTCTACTCCTCTTTCATATGTTCTTATTCTCAGGCAGCTTCCTTTCCCTATCTTTATGAAATTAACATTTGTGCCTGCAGGAGAGAATTTTTTATGATACCTTATTTCTCTGCCAATTTCATCAACCTTAAGAGTGTCAAGGTTGTCAACAAAATGAACGACATGGGGAACACCTGAGTTTACGAAGTTCACTTCTCTTTCTTTTCCTGAGATTTTCAGTTTTATTCCGCTCCTGAGTCCCTTTGGCTGAGTCAATCTAATTTTCACTCTCTCTCCCTTGATATCTGCCCTTATAATCCCGGCACCTGTCTCAAAGTTTAAGTTTTTACTTGCAATTTTATTAATGAAGGCAAACCTTGCGGCACACCTTCCGCCATTGCCACACATTTCAGCTTCAGAACCGTCAGAATTATAAAACCTCCATTTAAAATCAGCTTTTGATGAATTCTCAATAAAGATTATCCCGTCTGCTCCAATTGAAAATCTTCTCGCGCATATTTTACCAATGAATTGTCTCAGGTTTTTAATCCTTAAAAGCTTCTTTCTATTGTCAATGATTATGAAATCATTCCCGCTTCCAACCATTTTTGTGAACTTTATCTCTTTCACCGGTAAAGACCTCATTATTGTTCCATCCTATTTATCTACATTCTTGGTATACTTTCCCCTCTAATTAAATCCTCATAGCTCTCCCTTTTCCTCGTTACATAAACTTCTTTTCCTCTTACAATCACTTCAGCGACCCTGCGCCTTGAGTTATAATTTGATGACATTGCAAACCCATAAGCCCCTGCACTCATAACAGCAACAAGGTCTCCCTGTTTTAGTTCCTGTAACTTTCTCTTTTTAGCAAGAAAATCCCCTGATTCGCAGATAGGACCAACAATATCAACAATAATGCTCTTTGCCCTCTTCCTTTTTGAAACAGGTAAAATCTCCTGATAAGAACCGTACAAGCTTGGCCTGATTAAATCATTCATCCCTGCATCAACAATCACAAATGTCTTGTTCTCGTTTTTTTTGACATACAATACTCTTGAAACAAGAATCCCCGCGTTTCCGACAATTACCCTTCCGGGCTCAAAAACAACAGTGCATCCAAGATCTTTAAGAACCGGAATAATTGCTTTAGCAAGTTCCTTCGGATGAGGCGGCTTTTCGTCCTTGTATGTTATCCCGAGTCCGCCTCCAATATCAAAATATCTGATATTTATTCCTTCTCTTCTCAAATTTATGATGAAATTTTTAACTCTCTTAATTGCATCAAGGAATGGTGTTATCTTTGTTATCTGGGAACCAATGTGCTCATGTACACCAGCGACATCAAGATTCTTCATAGAACTTGCTTTTTTAAATTCTTCCATTGCCTTCTTTATGTTAATCCCGAATTTGTTTTCCTTAAGTCCTGTTGATATGTAAGGATGAGTTATTGGGTCTACATCAGGGTTTACCCTGAAAGCAATCCTTGCTTTTTTCCCAAGCCTTCCTGCAACCCTGTTTATGCTTTCTGCCTCCTGAGGAGATTCAACATTGAACATAAGAATATTGCTTTTAAGCGCATACTCAATTTCAGCTTCTGTTTTCCCAGGACCTGCATATGTGATTTTCTGAGGGTCAAATCCTGCTTTCAATGCTCTGTACAGTTCTCCGCCTGACATTATATCAGCACCCCCGCCAAGCTTTGAAAAGAGTGAAAGCACAGCAAGGTTTGAATTGGCTTTGAGGGAGTAACAGGTTATGTGCGGGATTTCTGAAAAAGCGTTATCAAACACTCTGAAATGTTTTTCCAGTGTATTAAAACTATAAAGATAAAATGGCGTTCCAACCTTCTCTGCAATCTTCTTTACTGATACCTCTTCACACAGAAGCTGTTCTTTCTTGTATTGGAATAAATGCATCTTTTACCTCACTCTGCTATGCTGCTCTCTTCTTTTGAAAAGGAGCTTTCATTGGAATTTTTTGAATCATCAACTGCAGTTACAGCATAGAAATATTTAATTCCCCGCTTGACTGAAACATCATCAAAGAACTCTTCCCTTATGATCTCTTGGTTAAGAAGCTTATATCCCTCTCCTGGAGTTGTGCTTCGATAGACTTTGTATCCTGCAAGGTCAGGTTCGACATTTTTATCCCAAGTTAAGCTTATTCGCTCTATTCCTCCAATTACAGTTAAGTTACCCGGAGGCTCTGGCGGAATCAAATCTTTGTTTTGAATAACTAAAATACTGGAATCAGCGCTTTCATGCCAGGGAGGATAATAATTGTCAACGACTCTGACAAAATAGGAATAGACCTCATCCCGTTCAATGTCTATGTCTGTATACTTTTCATTTTTAATAAGACCATTATTAATTGCTCTGAAAACTTTGTTTTTTTGAGACTTCCTGTAAACATTGTAACCGGCAATGTTTTTAACAGGTTTCCCTTGAATATCAACAGAAGGAGGTTCCCATTGAAGCGCTACGTAATTCTCATTGATTTCAGCTTTTAAATTTCTTGGAGGCTCAGGTTCAATCGAGAAAAAGACATCAACTGTATCTGAGATTGCATAAAGCTTGTCATCCCTGTCAAAACATGCCACTATATAATGGTACCATTTATCTCTCTCAAGTTTTCTTTTGTCATCAAACCTCATTTCCTGAAAAATGTCCTCGTTTCTGTAGATTTGAAGAGTTCCTATTCTGCTAAAACCTTCTCTTTTTTCAGCTTCCTTCTCTTCATCTCCAGAAAGTCTGTAGACTTTAAACTCCTTTAGCTCAGCCACTGCCTGGTTCTCATCCTTTCTTTTTGGCATCTTCCAGCTAAGACTTACCACTCCCTCCTGAGCCAGAACATTTATCTCTTTAATCTGAAGCGGCTCTGCTTCTTGGGGAACAGCAGGTAGACCCTTTTTGCCGCACCCAGAGAAGACACAAAACATCAGAACCAGAACAGGCAAGATTACAAAATATTTTTTAATTTTTTCTTCGCCTCCTTTATCATTCCGGCAACATTTTTTCCCGCTGTACCACCGTAAGATTTTTTGCTGTTCACAGAATACTCAACCCTTGCAAATTCTGACACATCTTCATCAAATCCTTTATGAAAATTTTTAAACTCTGAAAGAGTAAGGTCATTGAATGTCTTTCCCTTATCGATGCAGTATCTTACAAGTCTTCCTATTGTCTCGTGTGATTCCCTGAAAGGAATCCCTTTATTCACAAGATAATCTGATAAGTCAGTAGCAGTAAGAAACCCCGCAGAGAAAGATTCTTTAATTTTCTCTTCATTCACTTTTAAGTTTGACATCAGCTCCTTTAACAACAGCAAAGAATTTCCTGCTGTGTCAACTGAATCAAAAAGAGCTTCCTTATCTTCCTGAAGGTCACGGTTATAAGAAAGCGGAAGAGATTTCATTATCGTAAGCATTGCCATAAGATTTCCGTAGACCCTTCCTGTTTTCCCCCTGACAAGTTCAGGAATATCAGGATTTTTCTTCTGAGGCATCATACTGCTTCCTGTGCAAAAAGCATCTGATATCTCTATGAAACAAAACTCTGCTGAAGACCATAAAATCAATTCCTCGCACAGTCTGCTCAGATGCATCATTAATATAGAAGAAAAGGAAAGGTAATCCAGAATAAAATCCCTGTCGCTCACAGTATCAAGACTGTTTTTTGTAACTTTTGAAAATTTTAAAACCTTCGCAACATATTTCCTGTCTATTGGCAGAGAAGTGCCGGCTAAAGCCCCTGCCCCCAAAGGAAGAGTATCTGTCTGCTTGTAACAGAATGTTAACCTTTCCATATCCCTTGAAAGCATTTCATAATATGCCATTAAATGATGAGAAAGAAGAACCGGCTGCGCCTGCTGAAGATGTGTGTATCCAGGCATTATGCAGCCAAGATTCTTTTCAGCAAGTTCAACAATTGCTCTCTGGAGTTCTTTTAATGCTATTTCTGTCCGTTTTATCTCCTCCCTTAAAAACAGCCTTACATCAAGGGCTATTTGGTCATTTCTGCTTCTTGCCGTATGGAGTTTTCCCCCAACACTGCCTGTTTTTTCAATCAGTCTCTTTTCTATGTTCATGTGAATATCTTCAAGATTTTCCCTGAAAGGAAATTTACCTCCCTCAATCTCTTTTAAAATCTCACCTAACCCTTTTATTATCCTGTCTGCTTCACTCTTTTTAATGATTTTGCATTTTGCAAGCATCAAGCAGTGGGCAATGCTTCCTTCTATATCATATTTGTAAAGCCGTTTGTCAAAATGCAAAGAACATGTAAATTTCTCCACTGCTTTTGAAGTGGATTCAGTAAACCTTCCCCCCCATAATTTTGCTTTTTTGTTTGCCATATTATTTTGAGAATCATTACACAGATTAAAAAATCAAAATAATCCGTGTAATCATTCTTTAATCCGAGTAATCACAATTTATTTCAAAAACCCCTTCCTGTTTGAAATTGCATTAATTTTAAGCCTTAAAGCATTAAGATTTATGAAACCTGTTGCATCTGCCTGATTATATACACTGTCTTCTTCAAAAGTCACAAAGTCGTGTCTGTAAAGAGTCTGCGGGGATTTTCTTCCAACCACATCACAATTCCCCTTGTAGATTTTAAGCCTTACTCTTCCTGTTACATATTTCTGGGTTTCATCAATCATCTTTTGCAGTAACTCTCTTTCAGGAGAAAACCAATAACCAAAGTATACCAGTCTTGAATAATCTGGAATGAGAGAATCCCTGATATACATTATTTCTCTGTCCATTGTAATTGACTCAATTCCCCTGTGGGCAATGTGCAGGATTGTTCCTCCAGGTGTTTCATATACCCCCCTTGATTTCATTCCAACATACCTGTTTTCTACCAGGTCAACCCTGCCAACTCCGTTAATCCCGCCTATTGAATTAAGCTTCTCTAAAAGCTTTGCAGAGCTTAATCTTTTTCCATTTACAGCAACTGCATTTCCTTTCTCGAAATCTATTTCAATATAAGTCGGTTTATCAGGGGCTTTTTGCGGCGACCTTGTAAGTAGATACATATCCTCAGGAGGCTCGCGCCATGGATCCTCCAAAATCCCCCCTTCAAAACTTATATGAAGCATATTCCTGTCACTTGAATATGGTCGTTCCACGCTAACAGGCACCGGAATTCCAAATCTCTTTGCATACGCAACAAGAGCTTTTCTTGAGTTAAGTTCCCATTCTCTCCAAGGAGCAACAACCTTGATTCCGGGATACAGGGCATGGTATGCAAGCTCAAACCTCACCTGGTCATTTCCTTTTCCAGTAGCGCCATGGGAAACTGAATCGGCTTTCTCTTTTTTTGCAATTTCAATCTGCTTTTTTGCTATCAACGGACGGGCTATTGATGTTCCAAGAAGATATTTTCCCTCATAAAGTGCATTCCCTCTGAAAATCGGAAAGACAAAATTCCTTGCAAATTCCTCTTTTAAATCCTCTACATAAACCTTGCTTGCTCCTGTTTTTATTGCCTTTTCTTTTATCTTTTTAAGTTCTTCTCCCTGACCAAGGTCGGCGCAGAATGCTATCACTTCACATTCATAAGTCTCAATCAGCCAGCGGAGAATAACTGAAGTATCAAGCCCCCCTGAGTACGCAAGTACAACTTTCTTAACCTTTCTCATCAAAAAATCTCCCTTCTTCTATTGAATTATAAGTATAATTAAATACTAAATAAGAACAAAATTAAATCCTAATTTTAAATCATCCCATAAGCCACTCAAGAATTGCCTTTTGCAGGTGCAGTCTGTTTTCTGCCTGGTCAAAGACAATTGAATTCCTGCTATCCATAACTTCTGAGCTTATCTCTTCATCCCTGTGAGCAGGCAGGCAGTGCATTACAAGTACATCCCTTGATGCGTGTTTTAAAAGTTCATGGTTTACCTGATAAGCAGTGAAATATTTTTTCCTCTCATTGTTTTCATTCTCTTTTCCCATGCTTGTCCACACGTCTGTATATACAACATCAGCTTTCCTCACAGCTTCATTTGGATCTGTAAGGATTTTAAAACTTCCTTCTGAACTCTTTGATATCTCCTCTGCTGTTTTAAGAACATCCAAATCAATGCTGTATTTTTCTGGAGTTGCAATTGTGAGGTTAATTCCTGTTTTCAAAGCTCCAAATATCCAAGAATTGGCAACATTGTTTCCATCGCCCACGTAGGCAATCTTAATCCCTCTAACGCTACCAAGCTTTTCTTCAAGTGTAAAAATATCTGAAAGCACTTGGCACGGATGGGAAGAATCAGTCAGTCCGTTAATTACAGGTATTGTTGCCTTTTTAGCAAATTCTTCAATATCGTTTTGCTTATATGTCCTTATCACAACTCCATTTAAATATCTCGAAAGAACCATTGCTGTATCTGAAACAGTTTCCCCTCTTCCAAGCTGGATTTCTCCGCCACTTAAAAAAACTGCCTGGCCACCTAACTGATACATGCCAACTTCAAAGGTAACCCTTGTCCTCGTAGAAGGTTTGTGAAATATCATTCCAAGAGTCTTATCCTCTAATGGCTTGTGGTGTTTATTCTTCTTGAGCCAATCCTTTAATATCCTGGCTCTGTCAAGAAGCATTCTTATTTCATCTGGAGTTAAGCAGTAGATTCCTATTAAGTCTCTTTTTTTCATCTGTGTATTCAAATCCTAATAGAAATTTCTTTCAGCACCTTTCCGAAAATCTCCATTGCTTCATCTACTTCTTTTTCTTTTACTATCAATGGAGGTAAAAACCGTAAAACATTATTCATTGTACAGTTAATCAGCAACCCCTTTTCGATGCAGCTACTTACGAAATCTTTTCCTTCTACTGTAAGCTCCATTCCTACAAGAAGCCCTTTACCCCTTACCTCTTTTATAAACTTGAACTCTTCCGCAAAGTTATTCAACTTTTCAACCAGATATTTTCCGGATTTCTCACAATTTTCCAAAACCCTTTCATCTTCAATAGTTTCAAGTACTGCCAATGAAACTGAGCATACAAAAGGATTCCCTCCAAAAGTAGAGGCATGAGAACCTGGTGTAAAAAAATCTGCAATGTTCTTTTTTGCAACCATTGCACCAATTGGAACTCCTCCTCCAAGTCCCTTTGCAAGAGTAAATATATCAGGCTCTATTCCATAATGCTGAAAAGCAAATAGTTTCCCTGTTCTTCCAACTCCTGTCTGAACTTCATCAAATACGAGCAACAGTCCTTTTTCATCGCACAACTTGCGAAGGTTTCTTATGTATTGTTCATCAGCAATATTTACTCCTCCTTCACCCTGAATTGGCTCAACCATCACAGCACAGGTCCTTTCTGTAATTGCATCTTTAAGAGCCTTTATATTATTAAAAGGAACATATTTGAAGCCCTGAGAAAGCGGCTCAAACCCCTTCTGATATTTTTCCTGCCCTGTTGCAGTAATTGTTGTTATTGTTCTGCCATGAAAAGATTTTTCCATTGTGATTATTTCATACCGGTCATCTTTTTTGTATTTTTCCTTTGAATATTTTCTTGTAAGTTTTATTGCAGCCTCGTTTGCCTCAGCGCCGCTGTTGCAGAAAAATGCCTTTCCATCAATTGATAATTCAACAATCTTTTTCCCAAGCTCTGACTGAGAAGCTATATAATAGAGATTTGATACATGGAGCAGTTTCTCAGACTGTTCTTTTATTTCTTTAACTATCTTAGAATGGCAATACCCCAAGCTATTAACCGAAAGGCCGCTTACAAAATCAAGGTATTTCCTGCCATTAAAATCCCAGAGATAGACACCCTCCCCTCTTTCAAAAACCAGAGGAGTGCGGGAATAGGTGTTCATTAAAAACCTATCAGAAAACTCTATATATTCTTCTCTTTTCATAATTACCAGTTAAATTCAAAATGAGAATTTTTTTTACATCATGAAGAGTATTTTAGCAAGGGAAAAAGTATTTATATATTTGCAAAAATAAAAGTTTTTAATGAGGATGCTACGTTCTTGACAGAAGATCAGGGAATGTCACGCAGATATCAAGCAGCTTGCAATAAGAGACAAAGCATTTCCGTTAACAGAAGGGCAGGCATTGCGTCTGCCCTTTTCATTTTTTTCCCATCTTCTTTTTGATAAAAAATCTCGCAAGAATAAAAATAACCACAATAACAATCAAAGCACTTACTACCTGAGAATAGGTCTTAAAGATTACAAGCAGCCTTGACCAGTTTGCTCCAATTAAAATCCCAATATAAATTATGCCGAGGTTCCATAAAATAACGCTTATTAGATTATAGAACATTACGCTTAAAAAATTCATTTCAGCAAGACCAGCAGCAAGAAAAAAAAATGCCCTTATTCCAGGCATAAAACGATTGAGTATGATGTATGCGGGCCCATAGCTGTCAATTTTCTCTTTAATGAAATCAAATCTTTCCTTTGTTAAAAGCTTGCTTCCTTTCCGGGAAATATGATTTTCAGGGTCTATCTTCCCTTCCCTCCATCTCTTTATTCTGTAACCAAGCATATAATCTATTGATGAACCAGCAACGCTTCCGAGAGTTGCAGCTGAAAATACCCAGAAAAAATTCCATCCCCGGGCAGCTACCAGAAAAGCACCAAAAAGTGTGACTGTATCTCCTGGAAATGGAGGGAATACATATTCAATAACGGAGCTAATAAAAAGTATGCTGTAACCTAAGATGTTTTCGTTCTGAATTATGAAAGAAAATAAATTATCTAAACTCATTACCCTATCCTAAAACTTTGACCATCTCTAAAAGAGCCTGTAATTCCCTCTTTATTGAAATCAAAAAGAACCTCTCTTTCCTCCCCACATACCATTTCTACAACCTTACCCTCTTTTACTTCACCTATAATACTTGCTGTTATCTCTTTCTCTTGAAATTTATTCAAAACCTTCTCAGTATTATTGCAATTAACACTTAAAATAAACCCGTAACTCATAAATGCTTTCAGCCATTCATTAATCGTTAATTCTGCCGGTTTCGGAATATCATCAAGAAAAATATCTCCTCCAACTCCTGAACTCTCAAGAAGCATAGCAATTGTTCCAAGCACCCCTCCCATGCTTACATCCTTAGCTGCTTCACACAGTTTTTCTTCTGATATATCACACAATATTTCAAGCCGTTGCACAACATCTTCTGAAGATTTGCATGAAGTTGAATCCCAGCTCCTTACCGTTTTGCACCCTACCCTTCCTTTTAAGTCAACAGCAAAAATCAGTTTATCTCCGGGCTTTGCATTACTGCTTAAAAGAAGTCTTTTTGCAGTTCCAACTATCGAAACAACAAGGGAGTCCTCTTCTGCGTCCGGATGGAGATGTCCTCCTACCATAGGCACTCTGAATTTCTCACATCCTTTTGCAATTCCTTTTAATATTTCACTTATTCTTTCAATGTTCTTAGAAGCTACTACATTGACCATTGCAACAGGTCTCCCTCCCATTGCATATATATCATTAACATTAACCATTACAGACGCCTTTCCGGCAGCATACGGTTCTTCTCTGACAAGTGCAGGCAGAACTCCATCTGCTGAAAAAAGGAGGTAGCCGCCATTACTTTTCAGAACTGCTGCATCATCACCAATACCAACCACTACTTTCCCGAAGTCCTGGACATTCTTTAGAATATCCATTGCAATTTTAATATGGCTTTTCCTTTTAATTCCCTCAAAATTTCTTATTTCTTCAATTAATTTGAGTAGCATAAATTTACCCTCTGCCAGAAGTTCATTAGTAATCTTTAAGTTTCTCTATACCCCTCATACTATAGAATCTCAGAACCCTATAAATTGTTAACCTCAAATATCAAAGCCATAATTTCAAATCAAGTTCAAACGTATAAAAGCCTTTTGAAATTTGACCATTAACGCTTTTTCGTTTCAAAAAATACTCCTTGACATATGACGCGCTTATGCTAATTTTTAACTGTTTTGGAGGTAAAAAATCTGGCGAATATTTAAAAGCTCGCCAAATTTTCTGTTTTATTTAACCGGTGTCCTTTTGCAGAAATTAACATTAATCAGGCATGGAGAGTCTGTCTTAGATTCCCAGAAAAAAATTCAGGGGAATCTTGACTCTAGCCTGACTCAAAAAGGAATATCCCAGTTTGAGCTTTTAAGCAAGCACGTAAAAAATAAAAATGAAAATTTTGATGCGATTTTCTCCAGTCCGCTTAAACGGGCTTTTGAAACTGCCAGTATAATTTCAAAACACCTTGAACTTCCTGTGAGGGTTGATGATAATAAAAAAACTCTTGTTGTATCCCACGCCGGAACAATAAATGCTTTTGTCTGTCATATCTTGAATCTGGACTTGAATCATATGTGGAAAATGCATATTGATAATACATCAATAACCGAAGTTGTTTTTAACAATTGTTCTCCAAGAGTTGTTCTCTTCAACGATATCTGTCATTTAAATGGAAAAGTATTCAACTTAAAAAATTAAAAAACATTAGTTACTTGTTTGGAGAGTTAAATGCCTGAGTTAAGAAAAGACCCTATTGTCGGGCGATGGGTAATCATCTCTACAGAACGAGCTAAAAGACCTAATGATTTTGTTACAAAGCCTGAAAACAAAAAAGGAGGGTTTTGCCCTTTTTGTTCCGGGAATGAAGACAAAACACCACCTGAAATATTGGCTTACCGTGACAACGGAACTTCGCCAAACGGACCTGGATGGAATATAAGAGTTGTTTCCAACAAGTTTCCTGCACTTATGGCAGAAGGATCCATTAACAGGGCAGGTGATGGAATATACGACAAGATGGGAGGCATTGGAGCTCATGAAGTTATCATAGAAACTCCAAACCACGAACTGACACTTGCAAGTATGCCTGCTTCAGGAGTCAGAAATGTCCTCTATGCTTACAAAGAAAGGTTGGTTGACCTTAAAAAAGATAAAAGATTCAGATATGCAATGATTTTCAAAAATAATGGAGAAGATGCAGGCGCTTCTTTAGAACACCCCCATTCCCAGCTCATAGCCCTTCCAATTGTGCCAAAAAGAGTACTTGAAGAACTTTATGGTTCTCAAAAGTATTTTGAATACAAGGAGCGTTGCATATTCTGCGACATGATAAGGCAGGAAATTGAAAGAGAAGCCAGGATAATTGAAGAAACAGACTACTTCATTGCCATCTGTCCTTTTGCTCCACGTTTTCCTTTTGAAACATGGATAATGCCAAAAATCCACAAAGCCTCTTTTGAAAATTTTAATGACAGTGAAATTAATTCTTTAAGCATAATATTACAGAACGTGTTAAAACGGATTGACAGAGTTCTGAATTTTCCTGCATATAATTTTGTAGTTCACAGTTCTCCATTTCACGACAGTGACAGCGAATCATTCCATTCGCATATAGAAATAATGCCAAAGCTTACCAAAGTTGCCGGGTTTGAATGGGGAACAGGGTTTTATATTAATCCTATGCCCCCGGAGCAATCTGCCAAGTATTTGAGGGAACAGGATTTAACAGTTGAACCACGACTCATTGCTACCTGAATGATATGAATATCCAATTGATTGATAAAATACAGGCAAGAATTCTCCATCAGATAATAAAGATTGCCAACTCCAAGCCTGACATCAAAACAAGGTTATTTCGGATTGCTGACCTTATTAAAGATGAATTCAATCTAGATATCTGCTCAATTTATCTTCTTGATGAATCAGCAAGCTTATTAATCCTCAGGGCAACTAACGGCCTGCCAATTGAATTTGTTGACAAAATTCAGTTTCAGTTAGGACAGGGAATTACAGGGGAAGCCGCAAAGTACAAAAAAACAAAATCTTCAAACGATAAATCAGCTATTTTCTCTGAAAGCCTCTCGAAACTGCTTTCAAAAGATTTAAGCAAATTTAAAGACCTGTTTGAAAACATAATAGCATCAATCTCAATTCCAATTCTTGATGGAGAAAGTTGTCTCGGAGTAATAGAACTTCTTTTAAAAAAAGAATTTATGTTTGAACCAGGACTTATTGAATTTCTTGAATCTATAGCAAATCAGGTTTCAGGAATTATAAGAAATGCAAAAATCGTCTATGAAGCAAACCAGAGCCTTTCAGAACTGAAAAAAATTAATGAAATCGGAAAAGCCATGAATTCTGCTTCTTCTCTGGAAACACTTCTTAATCTTATTGTTAAAACTTCATTGGAACTAATTCCTTCCCGCGGATGTTTTTTAAGACTTCATAACAGAGATACAAATAAATTGGAAATTAAAGCCTTTTCCGGTTTTGATGATTATGTAAAAACCAATCCTGCTCTAACGCTTGGCCAGAGTGTAGCAGGAATCGTTGCAAAGGAAGGAATTCCTTTAATAGTTCATGATATAAAAACGGAAACAAGATTTACGCCAACAAGCCGCAATCTTCCCTTTTCTTCAATCCTTAGCGTTCCGTTGATAGCAAAAGGCAATCCAATTGGCACAATCAGCCTGCTTGATAAAATAAAGGATGAAAGTTTTGAGGGAAGTTTGGTCTTTGTATTAAGGGACCAGAACCTTTTATCAACCCTTGCAAGCCAGGCTGCAATAGCAGTTGAAAGGGCATCATATTACGAGAACATGCAAATATTTGGTAAAGAAAATGAGCTTAAAGTCCGCGAATTATCGATTCTTCACGAAATTTCAAATGCAATGAGGTCCACACAAAACCTCAACAGACGTCTCTACATGATTCTAACGGCAGTAACAATCGGGGATGGACTTGGGTTTAACCGTGCTTTTCTTCTGATGGTAAATGAAAAAACCAATCTTCTTCAGGGAATGATGGGAGTTGGTCCTGCAAATGCTGAGGAAGCAGGAAGGATATGGTCAGAGATAAGCAAAGAAAAGAAATCCCTAACTGAAACCCTGCTTGAAAAAAAGCCAATGGAAGAGCTTGCACGTTCAAAAATAAATGAGATAGGAAAGTCTTTGCGTGTTCCAATCTCTACTGAAACAGGTATTCTTTCAAAAACAGTTCTTGAAAAAAAACCATTCAACATAACCAATGCGTGGGAAGACACAAGAGTCGACAAAAAGCTTTTATCAAAACTTAACACAGACCATTTAGCCTCAGTTCCGCTTCTTGCGGGAGATAAGGTTTTAGGGGTGCTTCTTGTTGATAATATTTTCAATAAAAACCCTATCACACAGAGCGATTTGAATTTTCTTGTTATGTTTGCAAACCAGGCAGGTCTTGCAATTGAAAGCGCAAGACTTTATTCGTATTTGGAAGAAACAAATGAAGAACTAAAAAAAACCCAGGAAAGGCTTGTAGAATCTGAAAAACTTGCTGCGCTAGGAGAAATGGCAGCAGGAGTTGCCCATGAAATAAGAAATCCTCTTGTATCTATTGGAGGTTTTGCAAGAAGGCTTCATCAGAAGTTTAACAGTAATCAGCCTGAAGGAAAATATCTGGATATTATTATAAGAGAAGTAAAAAGGCTTGAATTGATTCTTCAGGATGTTCTTGGTTTTTCACGAGAAAGCCAACTTCTTCTGTCAAAAAATAATATTAATGACACAATAGAAGATATACTCCTTTTCTTTGATGTTGAATTTAAGGAGAAAAATATTAAAGTAATTTTTTTGTTGGGCAAAGATATCCCTCAGTTTTTATTTGATTTTCAGCAGATAAAACAGGTTTTGATAAACCTTATAACAAATTCCATTGAAGCCATTGGTAATAATGGCACACTTGAAATTAAAAGCTATCTTAAAAGCGATAATAATTCTATTTCAGTTGAAATAACAGATACTGGAGGAGGAATACCTTTAAATGTACTTGGCAACATTTTTAATCCATTTTTTACTACAAAAAATACAGGAACAGGACTCGGTCTTGCTTTGACAAGAAAAATCATTGAAAAACATGGTGGTCACATAGAAATAAGAAATGACATCGGGAAAGGTGCGACCTTTGAGCTTAATCTGCCTCTTAGGTCTGAGGATAATGTTCAGGCACAGAAGGAATAAAAAAGTCTTTAGTTTTGAGTTGTACTTTTTTAATATATAAAATAAAAACTGATGACCCAATAAAGGAGGAAGCATTATGCCAAAAATATTAGTTGTAGATGATGAAGAAAACATTAGGCTGCTCTACGAGATTGAATTGAAAGAAGAAGGATATGATGTAATGACAGCAACAACCGCAGAGGAGGCTTTGAAACTTCTGGAAACATATAACCCTGATTTAATAACGCTCGATATACGCCTTCCGGGCATGAACGGAATAGAATTCCTAAGAAAAGTCAAAGAAAAAAAGAGAGAGCTTCCCGTACTGATGTGTACAGCCTATGATGATTATAAACAGGATTTTGCTGTCTGGGCTTCAGAGGCTTACATCGTTAAATCTTCAGACCTTGCAGAACTTAAAAACAAGATAAAAGAATTCCTTAAAAAATGAAGTATCTTGTGATTCTTGCAATAAGCGTTTCAATCTGTTCTTATTTTTTAATCAAATATATTAGGCTTGTCCTAATAAACTCAAACTGCTGTGGCATTAAGCAGTCTTTAAATGAAATTTCCAATCTTTTTAGAGAAGAACCCCTCTTCCTGATTTTCTATTTTGGTTTTATTATCTTTTTTTTTATCACAGGCATTGGTTTGGTTTCTTTGCTAAATTCATTTTAGCAAATAATATCTTTTTGAAATCTCACCTTCAGGCTTTGAAATCTTAATAAATTTTTATTAAATCAAACAGATAAAATTATTTTCTAAAAAAAGCTTGCAAATTTATTTTATCTTTTTATTATGTGTTCAGTTAGAAAAATTATCTTAATTTTTCCTCACATGATTTTTTATTAGGCCTTCATAGGCCTTCAAAAATACTTAATAGTTATTATTTTATTTTATAAAGGCAATTATTATGGAAGATATATGGAAAGAAACTTTAACTCTTATTTCAGCTCAGGTCAATCAGCAATGTTTTAATACGTGGTTTAAACCTACTACTCAGTTAAACTACAGCCCTGAACAAAATGTGCTTCAGGTAGAGATTCCAAACAGTTATTTTGAATCATGGCTTAAAGAAAACCACATGAATCTGATTGAGGATACTGTATGGAAAATTACAAACAATCCATCTCTGAAAATAGAATTTGTATCTTCATTAAATGGCAAAGATATTTCCACAGAAGCACAGAAAACCTCCAAGATTGAACCAAACAGGATATCATCGCATCTTGGAACCTATCCACAGTGCCTTAATCCGAATTACACATTTGGAAATTTTGTTGTCGGTTCCTCAAACCAGTTAGCAAACGCTGCTACATTGTCCGTTTCAGAACAACCAGGGAAAAGATATAATCCTCTTTTTATTTACGGAGGTACAGGCTTAGGAAAAACTCACCTCATTCACGCTATTGGCAACAAAGCCTTTTCTCTTAATTCAAATCTTAGTATTTATTACCTGTCAACTGAAAATTTTGTGAACGACCTGGTAGCATCAATAAGGTTTAACAAAATGGAAGAATTCAGAAAGAGGTACAGAAGATCTGATATATTGCTAATAGACGACATTCAATTTATTGGTGGCAAAACAAAGAGCATGGAAGAGTTCTTTTTTACATTTAATGACCTTTATAATTTCAACAAACAGATAGTTATGACATCTGACCGTCCACCAAGAGAAATTTCAAACTTGGAAGAAAGGCTGAGATCGAGATTTGAATGGGGACTTATGGTAGACATTCAGGAACCCGAACTTGAAACCAAAATTGCAATAATGAAAAAGAAAGCAGAACTTTGGAAAATTAATATTTCAGATGAAGTTGCAATGTATATGGCTAACAATTTAGGACCAAGTGTGAGAGATCTTGAGGGTGCATTGAAAAAAGTAAGCGCTTTTGCCCAGCTCGCAGAAACACCGATTTCCTTCAGCCTTGTGGAAGAAGTTCTTAAGGGACAAATTAAGCCTAAGGATAAGATGGTCACAATTGATGAAATTCAAAAGGTTGTTGCTGAAAAATATAACACCAGGGTAAATGATTTGAAATCAAAATCAAGAAGGCGTGAACTTGTGATTCCACGCCAAATAGCAATGTATCTTTCAAAAAACCTTACTAATGATTCCCTTCAGCAAATAGGCAGAAAGTTCGGGAATAAAGACCATACAACAGTAATCCATTCAGTAAAAAAAGTAGAAGAGGGCAGGATAAAGGACCCGATTCTTTTCAGAGTAATTGAAGAATTAAAAGATCAGCTTACCTGAAGATAGTTTCAAGTTTGAAATTCTGGAAATTTCCGTCACTTATTTTACAATTTTTAATCAACTCTGAGCCTGTAACTTGAAATAACAAATCTTATCTGATTGATTTTCTATTTCTAATTTTATCATTGACATAACTAAAAATTTCTATATAATTTTTTAAAATTATAACTAACAGGTTCAATGGAAGAATTTACAGAAAAAATAAAAAGCATTGCATCGCAGATTACTCTGGAAAACAAGGCAAAAGTATTTGAAGATACAATAGACGTTGTTGTTGATTTCTTATCAAAGTATTTTAATGTCAATTCCGGCGAGGTTGGAATACTGCTTATTACATCAAATGGAAAGTTTTTAAGATTTGTTGCTCCAAAAAAACTCTTTAAAAGCGGAGCTACTTTTCCAATTTCAAAAAGAGAAAGTGTGTCTACCAGGGTAATTACTACTCTTAAGCCTGATATTCAAAATAATCTTTCAAACATAAAACACCTGAGCATCTATGAACAGGTGAAGACATCTGAAGACAAGCCAAAAGCGATCCAGAAAATGCTTACTTATCCTTTACTATCTGAAAGCAAAGCATTAGGGGTTATTCAGATAAGCAGGAAAGGTGATACCCCTCAGCAGGCAGGACCTGACTTTACTCAATCTGATATCAAAAAACTAACTGATTTATCCCCTCTGTTTCTACCCTACTTAACAAAAAGCAAACCTGATTTTATTTAAAAAATCTACTCTTTAATCCCAACAATTACCTTTTTCCTGTTTTTTCTCCCAACAGCATTCATAATATTCCTTATGCTGTTTATTATTCTACCTTTTTTTCCTATTACCAGCCCCAGTTCATCCTTAGCAACTGAAATCTCAATTATTGCAGTAGATTCGCTTTCAGTAATGCTTATGTTTACCTCCTCCGGCTTGTCCACAAGTTTCTGAACAATAATTTGAATTAGCTCTTTCATTGTCTTTTCTCCTTTTATAATCGCTGTAAAATCAAAAATCTAAGGTCCAAATCTACTGAACTTTTTTATCTTATTCTTGCAAAATTCTTGTCAATTAATTTTGTTTGTAGCTATGTTAAGCAGTGTAATCATTTTTCACTACCTCACACTCTTATATGGCAAAGCGATAACTCCTGTTCTTGCCATTTCTTCTATTCCAAACCTTGAAAGAAGCTTTATAATACCCTTAATCTGCCTGTCATTTCCTGTTACCTGAATTGTAACGGTACTTTCAGATAAATCCACAACAGTGCTGTTAAACACATCGCTTATCTCAATTATCTCTCCCCTGGTTTCATTGTTGCAATTAACAGTTATTATTGCAAGCTCCCTGGTTATTGAATCAGAATATTTCAAATCAACAACTTTAATCACATCAATTAATTTTCTGAGCTGCTTGATGACCTGTTCAAGTACATCCTCATCTCCTGTAACCACAATCGTAATTCTAGTCACATCAGGCTTTTCTGTAACTCCTGCAGCTATGCTTTCAATGTTATATGCCCTTCTAGCAAAAAGCCCTGCAATATGGGAAAGAACACCAGGATGGTTTCTCACAAGTATTGAAAGAGTATGTTTTTCTTCCATAATAAAGCTCCCTAACCTAAAACATTTTTAACAGTCCCGCCCGGAGGAATCATCGGCATCACATTTTCTTCTCTGTCAACCCTGAAATCCATGATAACAGGTTCTTCCATCTCGAGCGCTTTGGCAATTGCAGATTTTACATCTTCTTTTCTTTGGACAAGTATCCCTTTTGCCCTGTACCCTTCAGCAATTTTTACAAAATCAGGGCTTACTCCTAAATCTGTCTCAGAATATCTTCCGCCATAAAACAGTTCCTGCCACTGTCTTACCATTCCAAGATAGCCATTGTTAAGAATTGCAACTTTGATTGGAATCTTATACTGAACAGCAGTTGCAATTTCCTGAATAGTCATCTGAAAGCTTCCATCTCCGGTTATGTTGACTACAGTCTTTTTTGGACACCCTATTTTTGCTCCGATTGCTGCTGGAAATCCAAATCCCATTGTCCCCAATCCGCCTGAAGTAATCAGAGTTCTCGGGTTTTCAAATTTATAATACTGGGCTGTCCACATCTGATGCTGGCCAACATCAGTAGTGATGATTGCATTGCCTTTTGTCGCTTCGTAGATTTGCTCAATAATATACTGTGGTTTGATAACTTTGTCAGAATCACTGTATGCCATTGGAAATTCTTTTTTAAGCTCATTCAATTTTGCAACCCATTTTTCTCTTTTATTTGGCTTAAGCTTTTCAAGTATCACTTTCAAAACCATTTTGCAGTTACCAACAATAGGAATGTGGCATTTTTTAATTTTTCCTATTTCTGCAGGGTCAATATCAATGTGAATAATTTTTGCATTGACAGCAAAGTGTTCCGGTTTTCCTGTAACCCTGTCTGAAAACCTTGTACCTATTGCAATCAGCACATCAGCTTCTGCGACAGCGATGTTTGCATATTTTGTCCCATGCATCCCAAGCATCCCAAGAGAAAGAGAATGCGTTCCAGGAAAAGACCCGAGCCCCATCAAAGTCATTGCAACGGGGATGGAGCCAGTTTCAGCAAGGCTGAAAAGCTCTTCGCTTGCACCAGATGAAAGAACGCCTCCCCCTGCATAGATAACTGGCTTCTCAGCAGATTCTATGGCTTTTGTTGCCTCTATAATTTGTTTTGCATGACCTTTGATGCTTGGTTGGTAGCTTGGAAGACGAAGTTCCAGGGATTTATCCGAAACAACTTCTGATGTCTGAATATCCCTTGGGACATCAACAAGAACAGGTCCAGTTCTTCCGCTTTTTGCAATGTGAAAAGCCTCTACCAAGACTCTTTCAAGCTTTGTTACATCTTTAACAAGATAATTATATTTTGTTATAGGGACACTTATTCCATAAATGTCTGCCTCCTGAAAACTGTCATTTCCGATCATGCTGGTTGGAACTTGCCCTGTAACAGCAACCAAAGGAACAGAATCCATATTTGCATTTGCAAGACCAGTAACCAGATTTGTAGCGCCAGGACCTGATGTGGCAAAAACCACTCCGACTTTACCTGTTGCCCTTGCATATCCGTCAGCTGCATGAATCGCCCCCTGTTCATGCCTCGTTAGAATATGGGTTATATCCTTTACACCATAAAGAGCATCATAAATCGGGATGTTCTGCCCTCCAGGATATCCAAATACAGTATCAACTCCCTGTTTCAAAAGGGTATCAATAATAACCTGAGATCCTTTTCTTTTCAAAAAACTCATCTCCTGTGATTAGTTTAGAAAATATGGGGTTAGAAAACCCCGCCTTATAGACAGACGGACTATTTTTGTCCAGTTGTTTTCTCCTTCTTTCATCAGCTGAAATCTGATAAGTGTCAGCTTATTTTAGAAATCTTAATTAAATCCACATACTTAGTCAATTAATTTTTTGAAATCAAAGATTTTTCTCTCTTTTTAAAAAGGAACAAAAATCTTGACAACAGCAGTTTCTTATAATATTTAACAATCGCTTTAGAGAAGAAATTGGCATGAATAAATGGTTCAATCAAACGTCAAAATGCAAAGGGAGAAGCCATAATGTCCATTGAAAAAATGCTTGAGGAACTTCGTAAAAAAAACAAACTTGCTGAACTTGGAGGAGGTTCTGAAAAAATTGAAAAACAGCATGCGGAAGGAAAACTTACAGCAAGAGAAAGAATCAATCTCCTGCTTGACGAAGGAAGTTTTGTTGAGCTTGATAAATTCGTGGTTCACCGCTGTTACGATTTTGGAATGGACAAGCAGAAGATCTATGGAGACGGCGTTGTAACCGGATACGGAAGAATTGATGGAAGACTTGTTTATGTCTTTTCACAGGATTTCACTGTTTTCGGCGGCTCTCTTAGTGAAACATATGCAAGGAAGATATGTAAAATAATGGATATGGCAATGAAAACCGGAGCTCCTGTAATAGGACTGAACGATTCAGGAGGAGCAAGGATTCAGGAAGGAGTTATAAGCCTTGGCGGTTACGCAGAAATTTTTTCAAGAAACGTTCTTGCCTCAGGAGTGATTCCCCAGATATCAGCAATAATGGGTCCCTGCGCAGGAGGAGCCGTTTACTCACCTGCCCTCACTGACTTCATTTTTATGGTAAAAAAAACAAGCTATATGTTCATAACAGGACCTGATGTAATAAAGACAGTAACCCACGAAGTTGTTACCAAGGAGGAACTTGGTGGAGCAATGACACATAATTCAAAAAGCGGTGTTGCCCACTTTGCCTGCGCAAACGAAGAAGAAACACTTTCAATGATTAGAGAACTCCTAAGTTTTCTTCCATCAAATTATAGGGAAGACCCTCCCTTGATTGAATGCACCGATGATCCTGAAAGGGAGGATGATAAACTGCAATCCCTTGTTCCAGAAAACCCGAACAAGCCCTATGATATGAAAGAGTTGATTGAAACAGTTATTGATAATCACTATTTTTTTGAGGTTCATTCACACTACGCAAAAAATATCATTGTTGGCTTTGCCAGGTTAAATGGCAGGAGCATTGGCATTATTGCAAACCAGCCTGCATTCCTTGCAGGAACACTCGACATAGATGCTTCTCTGAAGGGAGGAAGGTTCATCAGATTCTGCGATTGTTTTAATATACCTATTGTAACATTTGAAGATGTTCCGGGTTTTCTTCCGGGAACGACTCAGGAATATGGAGGAATAATAAAACACGGGGCAAAACTTTTATATGCATACTGCGAAGCCACTGTTCCAAAAATAACTGTCATAACACGCAAGGCATACGGTGGCGCTTATGATGTTATGTCAAGCAAGCATATTCATGGCGATATAAGCTTTGCATATCCAACAGCAGAAATAGCAGTAATGGGCCCTGACGGAGCAGTAAATATCATATTCAGAAAAGAACTTGCAAAAGCCAAAGACCCTATCAAGCGCAAAGAAGAGCTTGTTGAAGAATACAGACAAAAATTTGCAAACCCATATGTTGCTGCTGAACTTGGATACATCGATGAAATAATAGAACCAAAAGATACGCGCAAGAAACTGATTCAAGCACTGATGATGCTTGAAACAAAAGTAGACTCTATTCCTGCAAAAAAGCACAGCAATGAACCGTATTAGGGGAAGATTAAAAATTAAAAATAAAAAGTTAAAATGTCAGAGTAGAATGTAAAATGACAAATCAAGAGTTTGTT
Organism: Candidatus Schekmanbacteria bacterium RIFCSPLOWO2_02_FULL_38_14; assembly: GCA_001790855.1. Taxonomy (NCBI): domain Bacteria; phylum Candidatus Schekmaniibacteriota; species Candidatus Schekmanbacteria bacterium RIFCSPLOWO2_02_FULL_38_14. The sequence goes on from MGDH01000011.1 coordinate 156,084, forward strand.
GAAAAACTTGGATTATTGTCATTGCGAGCGAAGCGAAGCAATCTCATTAAAAAGCTGACAGCTTTAGCTGATAGCTAAAAAGTGAGATTGCTTTGTCGCTAAACGCTCCTCGCAATGACATCGAAAGTCTTTTTCAATAGTAATAAGAGAGGAAATATGTTTACCAAAATAATGGTTGCTAACAGAGGAGAAATTGCGGTTAGGATTTTAAGAGCCTGCCGCGAAATGAAGATACAAACAGTTGCCATCTATTCCGAAGCCGACAGAAATTCTCTTCACGTTCGCTACGCTGATGAAGCCTACTGTGTAGGACCTGCCCCTTCAATAGAAAGTTACCTTAATCAAAAAAAAATAATAAAGACTGCAAAAGAAGTAGGTGTTCAGGCAATTCACCCAGGCTATGGATTCCTAGCTGAAAATTCCGGTTTTGCAAAATTCTGTGAAGATGAAGGGATTGTCTTCATAGGCCCCCACTATTCTGCAATTGAAGCAATGGGAAGCAAGACGTTTGCCCGTCAGAAAATGATGAATGCAAATGTCCCAACAGTTCCAGGAACTTCACAGCCAATTGAAAGCGATGAGGAGATTGAAAGGATTGCAGATGATATTGGCTATCCTGTAATGATTAAGGCAAGCGCTGGCGGTGGCGGAAAAGGAATGAGGCTTGTTAAGAAAAAAGAAGATATAAAAGGTTCAATCAGGGCAGCAAAGTCAGAAGCAAAATCAGCATTTGGAGATTCATCAGTCTATATAGAAAAATTCATTGAAACCTCTCGGCATATTGAGTTCCAGGTTCTTGGAGACAAGTATGGGAACCTGATTCATCTTAATGAGAGGGAGTGTTCAATCCAGAGAAGACATCAAAAGGTTATAGAAGAATCACCTTCTCCAATCGTTGACCCCGAGATGAGAAAGAAAATGGGCGCTGCTGCTGTGAGTGCTGCAAAGGCAGTAAATTACTACAGCGCTGGAACAGTTGAATTTCTTGTAGATAAAAACAAAAATTTTCACTTTCTTGAAATGAACACCCGTCTTCAGGTAGAACATCCTGTTACTGAAATGACAACAGGAATAGACATTGTAAAAGAAATGATAAAAATTGCAGCAGGTGAAAATCTTTCCATCCGTCAGGAAAACGTTGAACTGCGCGGAGCATGCATCGAATGCAGAATCTATGCAGAAGATCCTGACAACAACTTTCTCCCTTTTCCTGGAAAAATCTGTGAACTGAGAACACCCGGAGGTCCCGGAGTAAGGGATGACAGCGGAGTTTTTGAGGGTTACGTTGTTCCAATATACTATGACCCTATGATTTCAAAACTGGCTGTATGGGGAAAAGACAGGAATGAAGCAATAGAAAAGATGAGTCGCGCCTTGACTGAATACTCTATTAAGGGAATAAAAACAACCATACCCTTTCACGAAAGAGTGATGAAAAACAAACATTTCATAAATGGAGACTTTGATACAAATTTTATTGACACGAAATTTAATATTAAAGAAAAAACTGATAAAAACAACTCAAACAAGGAAATAGCCCTTATTTCTGCAGTGCTTTGGGCTTTTAATGAAGAAAAAGAAAAGATTAAGAACTCAAAAGCCGTAAACAATAAAAAAGTTTCAGGATTTAACCCGTGGAAGGGAAGATAAAGTAAGCCTTGTATTATAACTTACAACTAAAAACTATGCTTATCATAAAATATTTTAAAGGAACTAAAAATGCACTACATAGCATCAATTGGCAATGAAGAACACAGGATTGATATAGAAAAAAAAGATGGAAATCTTTTTGCGATTATCGTTGGTGGTAAAAAATATGATGTTGATGTAGTCCATTCAGAACATTCTCTTTATTCTCTTATTCTTAATGGAAAATCATATGAAGTTGATATTGATGCAAAGGATGGAATCTGCAATATCCTGATAAAGGGAGAACATTATGTTATAAATGTTATAAATGAGAAGAAAAAAGGGCTCTGGATAAAATCAAGAGAACATACAGTTGAAGGCAAACAATCCGTTACCACTGAAATGCCAGGAAAAGTAGTAAAGATTCTTGCCCAAAAAGGCCATGAAGTAAAACTGAATCAGGGCCTTATCGTTGTTGAAGCAATGAAGATGGAAAATGAGCTCAAATCACCAAAAAACGGAAAGGTAATTGAAATAAATATCAGGGAAGGTGAAATAGTGGAAAGTGGTACAACACTTATGGTGATTGAGTAGTATATTTTTTATCTGATGTAGTTTACCCGGTTTTCAAAAGTGATATATAATAATTGCGGTGCGGTGATTCATTTCCATTAATTCTGAGGCGTGTCGCAAATAACAATCTTATTTCTTCCATCAGCTTTTGCCTGATATAAGGCTGTATCCGCTTTTCCAAGCAAATCATCTTTATCCATAGCATCGTCTGGAAACGAAGCAAGACCTATGCTTATTGTTAAAGATCCTCCGGGAAGAACTTCTTCCTTTTCGAAACTGCTGTCTTTAATTGTCTGTCTCAACCTTCTTCCGATATGCGCTGCTTCTTTCTTGCTTGTCTCAGGAAATATTATTGCAAATTCGTCTCCTCCATACCTTGCAATGTGGTCACATTCCCTGCAGCTTTTTGTAAAAACCCAGGCTAACTGCTTGAGGATTATATCACCTGCAGGATGTCCGTTTGAGTCATTATAAGTTTTGAAATTGTCTATATCAAGCATCATAAGAGATACTTGCCTGTTATACCTTTTTGCCCTGTTGACTTCAGCTTCAAGAATCTGATGAAAAGACCTGTGATTGTAAACCTCTGTAAGACCATCTATTTTTGAAAGTTCTTTATAAAACTCTCCTTCTTCTGCTTTCCGCTTTAAAACTCTTCTGTCAATACTGCGGTTTACTATTATCTTTATATGGTCAATGTTAAAAGGCTTAGTAATGTAGTCAACTGCTCCAAGGCGCATTGACTGAACAGCGGTTTCAACTGAGGCATATCCTGTCATAACAATCACATCAGAATCAGGATCTATCTCTTTTGCTTTTTTTAAAACCTCTATTCCGTCAACTTCAGGCATCATAACATCTGTAATAATAAGGTCAAAGTGGTTCTTGTTTATTTTTCCAATTGCTTCAAAACCATTCCTTGCTATTTCAACATCAAACCCTTCTTCCTGAAGCACATCCGTTAACATTTGTCTTAAAACATCCTCATCATCCACTACAAGAATTTTTGGTATATTACTATATTTTTTTTTAATACTAAGTTTTTCTTCTGCCTCAATAGTTTTAAACTGGTGATTGTTCATAAAAGTTTCCACTTGAAATATTTAGAATTTCACTTCCATTTTAAGATTTTGCAGTATTATACGCAAATTTCATACCAATTTTTTTAAAAAAATAGCTAAGCTCTCTTTGTTAGTCAAAACTATAACGGTACTCTTTATAAAATGAAGTGTATATTTTATGAAGGAATCTGTTTTGTTCCTTTTTTCTGACATTCCTGACATTTTCCAAAAACCTTCAGGCTGTGACGTTCAGGAGTAAAATTGAGTTTTTTACATAATCTGTCCTGAAGCTCTTCGATAAGCGGTTCATCAAACTCAATTTCCCTGTTGCAGTAAAGACATATTAAATGGTCGTGGTGGGAATGACCCAGAATATGCTCGTATATTTTTTTATTGTCTAACAGCTGATGCTCTATTATCAAGTTGCTTTTTACCAGAAGATCAAGTGTTCTGTATATAGTAGCCTTTGAAACACGTTTTTTCCCACCCCTCATCATAAATAAAAGGTCATCTGCGTCAAAATGTTCGTGAATGGAAAAAATTTTTTCTAAAATAGCTTCTCTTTCACAGGTAAACTTCAGTTCATGGGATTCAAGATATTCTTTAAACTTTTGCTTAAAATCTTCCACTGAACTATAAAAGCTTGGTTTTTATAAATTTATTTTTTTACTGATAACACTTTTATCGTTTACTTCAATGCCCCGAATCCAATGTTTCTTGTTATTAAGCGTTATTAATATGTCATATCTTCCTGGAACTATTAAAATTTCTTCTCCTATCTTCCCGCCCTTTTCCATCACCTCATATCTTCCTTCTAAATACACTGCAACCTGCGCTTCTTTTGCTTGTTCAGGTATGTCAGAGGTAATAATTATTTTTCCAGATGGAAAACTGATAGACTGCTCTGTTAGTTGCTTGTCACTAACCTTAACATTTCTGATCCACTTTGTTATTCTTTCATGTTCAACCCTTACGTCATATTCTCCAGGATTAAGCTCAATCTCTTCACCTGCTATGCCTGCAGCAATTTTTTCATCATAGCTGATATTTTTAAGATTGCCTGAGCCATCATCTGATTTTGAAAAAGTTAAGTCAATATTTGTTCCTAATATCCTGTAATAATAAGTGATTATACCTTCCTTTCCGCTCTCTCCTTCTTTTGTTGGTTCTGACCTTTTAAACTCCGGGTTAAGTTTTGGCATTATCTCATCTTCCCTGCTTCCTACCTTTATTGCCAGGTCCTTGACATTTAACGAAACAAGTTCTCCTTTATCATTTTTCTGAACATCAATACCATTCTCTCCTCCAATTGGAGTTATTTTCACTGAAGCATCCGCAGGCGAGCCATCAGTGTTGCTTACCTTTACTATAAGCCTTCCAAGAGGGAAAACAATCTGTTCCTTAACCTTGGAATATTTCTCTATTTTAACATTATCTAACCACTTGGTTGTGCCTCTCCAATCAATCTTCAAATCATAAGTTCCTATAGGAACGAATATATCAAGGCCAGAATATCCAAATGTCACCTCTTTCGTATGGTCTCCTTGCTTATAAACATAGATTTTAGTCTCAGCAACTTTTCCGTCAGACCTTATGCTTCCAATCAGAATACTCCCCCTGTTGTCATTTTTTCCGGAGCATCCATAGATAACAAAGAAAATTATCAAGAAAGCGAATAATTTTTGAATTTTTTTTTGCCTTGGCATTTTAATAAACTTCCTCCTAAAGAACAATATTAATATTACGCCTTTTTCTCAAGCCCTGAAAGTTTCTTTTTTGCCCAGTGATTATTAGGATTTATCTTAAGCGCTTCCTGAAGATTCTTTTTTGCCTCATCTATATTTTTATGCTCGATGTGTACCATTGCAATCTGATAATAAGCCTCATCCATTTTCGGGTCAAGTTTTAATACCTTTTCATACTGGGCTATTGGTTCCTTTGGGTCTGGTTTTGGAAAGCCAGTAGCTATGCTCATGCCTTTTATCAGATTTGCCCAAGGATTTTCAGGCCCATATTTCATGGCTTTATCTACTGTTTCACTGATATCACCAACATACATCATAAGTCTAGGAAAACCAACATAGCTAAACTTTTTTGACAGGCACAAATACTTGAGAACATAGGCATCAAGATAATCCTCTTTAATTCCAATAGCTTTCTTCAGAAGGTCCATTGCTTCGTCTACATTCTTCTCTCCATCTCCAGAAGCATCCTTGTTTTCAGCAGATTTCAGGTCCAAATAATCAGCCATTGCATAATGTGCTTTAGCTGCCCAGTAAAGAGCTGAAATGTCTTTCTCGTTTTTCTTACTGAAGTCATCAAGGGTCTTAACTGATTTTTCTATCAGTCCCTTGTCCTGGTCCTTAATCCCTTTCTCAAGCTCCGCAATAGTATCTTTAAGCGTGTCTGAGCCTGCATATCCGCTGTAAACAAATACTACTGCCAAAAAAGCTGCTGTCAGAAAAACACTAAAAACTTTTTTCATAAAATCCTCCTGTAAAACAAAATTCATTATTTATTTACAAATCAAAACGTATCTGTCAAGAAGTTTTTTAGAGAATTATTACTGCTTAAATCATAAAATCAATTTTCTTGACAATTTATCAAATAGATATAGTTTTATCAAAACTTTGAATTCTTAATCCTAATGTCTAAAATTCTAAGTAGATCAATGTAAAAAAACTAAAATCCTTTTTTTACTCTTATATTCAAAGGAGGCTTTTTATGATAAGAAGAAAACAACTTTTACAGCTATTTTCAGTATTATTCACCCTTTTTATTATTACTGCGGGTTGCAAAACTTCTCTTTATCCAAAAAATTTTAAAGATAAAAGCTTCAATTTAAAAAATACAATCCCTTCAGACAACGAAATCAGCGGTTGGAGCAGGGACGGAGAGATGATTTACTGCCAGGACCTTGTCTGCCTTGCATCTCTTATTGATGGCGCCGCCCCTTATTACACTGACGGAGGAGCTGTTGAAATGATTTTTCAGGATTTCAAAAAATTACCTGAGAATACCCTCCTGACACTTGAGATTTACAGGACGAAAAACAGCTCTCAGGCAAAGGGATTATACAAGGGGTCTTCCTCAATTTCTCCTTTAAACATTGACAACCTCGGAGAAGAAGGAAGGCTTGACCAGGGGCTGATAGGTTCCTACAGAGTAGAAACATTTAAGAAAAACTTTTTTATCCGCCTTGTATCAATGGACAAGAACGAGACTTTGAAGGAAGGTCTTTTAACTTTTGTTAAAAATATTACTTTAAAAATTCCCTGATAAATATTTTTTCATAACATAGTTTCATAAAACAACAGAAAAAAGAGCGGGACAAGAATATCCCGCTTGTTGATAGGCTGGGTTTTTTAACTCAGCATTTATAAAATCATTTTTTAAAAGTAATAGCAAAAACTTTTCATTTATAATTATTAGAAAATTTCAAAAAGGAATCTTCCCAGTGTGCGGTATCTGCGGGATAATAAATTTTAGAGATGAATCCCCTGTTGATTCAGAAATCCTCGGTAAAATGATGCAAGCCATCATCCACCGCGGACCCGATGATGAGGGAAAATTCATTGAGAACTATGCAGGGCTTGGAATTAGAAGATTGAGCATAATTGATATTGAAGGAGGGCATCAGCCAATAACCAATGAAGATGGAACACTGGTTATTGTCTTTAATGGAGAAATTTATAATTTCAGGGAACTAAGACAGGAACTGATAAACAAATGCCATAAATTCAAGACTTTTACAGATACAGAAGTAATACTCCATTTATATGAAGAAAAAGGAGAAAATTGTTTAGACTTTCTGAACGGAATGTTTGCCTTCTGTATATGGGACAGAAAAAATAAAAAACTCTTTTTAGCAAGAGACAGATTAGGGATAAAACCTTTTTACTATTCTTTAAACAGCAAAGGTATTTCTTTTGCATCCGAACTAAAATCTCTGATTCAAAACCCATTGCTTTCGAAAAAACTCAATGATGAAGCAATAACAGATTACTTCGCCTTAGGATACATATTATCTCCAAAAACTGTTTTCAGAGATATTAACTCTCTTTCTCCGGGACATTTTTTAACTGTATCAAATTGCGTTGTTAAAGAAAACAGTTACTGGGATTTGAAGTTCGTTGACAGAAAATTTTCTAATGAAAATGAAATTTTAGAAGAATTTTTAGATGTTCTCTCTGCTTCTGTCAAAAGGCATATGATAAGCGACGTTCCTTTGGGGGCTTTCTTGAGCGGAGGAATAGATTCAAGCTCAGTTGTCAGCTTAATGCAGGCAGCAGGCTCAACCACTGTAAAAACCTTCAGCATATTAATTAATGAAGAGGGATGGAATGAAGGTAAGTTCATAAAAATCGCAGAAGAACATTTTAAAACTGAACATCATGAATCTGTTATTGATTTAAATGTTCAGGAACTTTTGTCAAAAACCATCTGGTATAACGATGAACCCTTTGCAGACTCATCTTCCATGCCAACCTTCCTTGTCTCAAACCTTGCACAAACAAAAGTCAAGGTGGCACTTTCCGGAGACGGAGGCGATGAAAACCTGGCAGGATACCCGACCTATATTGCAGATAAAATGGCTTTGTGGATAAAATCCATTCCCGGTCTGAGTCATATCCTGTCACTGCTGCAAAAACCTGTCTCCTATCTGGTAGATAATCCAAAAATCCCAAGATTTATTGAGGGATTAAAACTCCCCCTTTCTCAGGCACACTGCTGGTGGAGGGTTTTGTTTACAGACGAGGAAAGAAAAAATTTATTTTCAGAAGATTTCAGCAGAAAATCTATAGATTACAACCCTTATTCACGATTTGAAACCTGTTTCAACAGCTGTGACGGTGACAGTTTTTTGAAAAAAGCCATGTACACTGATATAAAAACCTGGCTTGCTGATGACATCCTCAAAAAGGTTGACAGGGCAAGCATGGCTAATTCTCTTGAGGTTCGGGTCCCTTTTCTGGATTACAAGGTTGTGGAGTTCTGTGCTTCTGTCCCTGATGAGTTCAAGCTCAGTGGGTTTAAATCCAAATACCTCCTTAAAAAAGCCATGAATGGAAAAATTCCAGAACCAATAATCGCAAGAGCAAAAAGAGGGTTTCATTTGCCTGTGTCAAAATATTTAAAGACCCAGCTAAAGGATATGGCTTTAGCCTGTCTCTCAAAAAGCAATATTGAGCCACTCGGAATCCTCAACTATGACTATGTCAATTTGCTTTTATCAGAGCATATGAAAGGAGAAAGAGACCATGGAAAAAAAATATGGGCACTTCTCTGCTTTTCCCTCTGGCATGATATCTATTTCAGGAAAAGTTTAAATGAAAATCAGATTTGATATATTCTGGATACTACTGGTTCTGTTCATTCTCTTCAGGCTCTCTATTCTTTTCACCTCCATTGACCAGCTTTACAACTTTGAAGAGCTCTACCGTGGTGCAATTGCAAAAGAGGTTATTGATGGATTGTCGTTGCCTCTTTTTGACTACTTGTATACAGACTATGAAGGCGGTTCTCTTTTTGAGGGAATTCTTGCAATACCCTTTTTTCTGATTCTGGGACAAACATATTTTTCATTAAAGCTTGTTACATTCCTAATCTCTGTTTTAATTTTTTCTCTTTGGTACTATTTTTTAAATAACTTCTTTGGAAAAACTGAGGCAGTCTTGGCATCAATTTTAATCACCCTCTCTCCTCCGGCTTATACCAAGATATCTCTCACATCATGGGGAAATCATTTTGAGTCAAATCTTTTTGCAATAGTTATTATAATTTTATTCTATAAATATTTTTTTGCAGAAGCCTCTCTGAAATCTGGCAGAGAATCGGAAAAGGTATCTGGAAAAGGCTTTGTTTATTACTTTTCAGCAGGCGCAGTGGCAGGGGTTGGAATCTTTTTTTCCTACACTTTTTTCATACCGCTCGCAATATTCCTTTTTCTGTGGTTTGCCTGTGATAAAAAATTTATTTTAAAAAAACCATTCCTGATTTTTACAGCAGGCTTTCTTCTTGGATTCAGCCCCGGGATATATTTCAACATAACCCACAATTTTGTTGGATTTAATGTAAAAGGTGTTCCGATTTATGAGATTTTCTCAGAGAAAGCTTCATCAGGAGAAAGTTTTCTTAAAAAGTTTTACAGCATGATTACACTGTATCTTCCAAACTCCTTTTGCTTTAAAAATGCAGGCCCTGTATCAGGAAAAATAATCAATTATTCTTATTACTGTATTTTTTCTATTTCCTACCTGTCGCTTCTCTGGTTGAACCATAAAAAGGTTTATAATTTCTGCTTGTCTCTTTTTTCTTCAAATCATAAAAAAAATAACCCTGAAATAAACTCGCCGGTTCTGTTTATCCTCTTTCTTCCTGTAAGCTTCATATTAATATTATCTCTTGCACCATTCAAGATAGGAGTAATTCTCGATGATTATTTCTGGTACAGATATCTTACTTCCCTGTTTCAGTTTCAGATGATTATCATTTCCATTTTTATCTCTTATATTCTGAAAAAGGGAAATGAAAGCAGATTTAGAAGTTTTATTAAACCTGCCTCATATTTGTTGCTGGCAGTAATAATTCTAATTGGAATTTCAGGCAACATCGGTCTCATCTCATTCACAAACCCCACAAATCCTTTTTTATACAAAGGCTATAATTACTTCTGGCTTGGACAGGTGGTTGTTTACCGCTATGGCTTTAATCTTGAAAACTCCATTTCTGTTGCTGAGAGGCTTAATAAAGATTACAGGGGTGAATATTATGAAGGGCTTGGATATTATTATGGATGGGCATTTTTTTCTATAAAAGAAGAAGAGAAAAAAATATTTAAAAAGATTGACCCTTATTTTCAAAACTGTTTTTATAAAGGGGTTGGAATAAACTACTCACTCCTGCACGGCAAAAACATGGGTTTTAACGAGTTAAAAAAATTTGTAAAAGAAAACATTCCAGAATCCCAGGAAAACAATTTTTATATTGGATTCAGTACCATGATGGCTTACTGGAATAAGAATTCAATAGAAAACTTCATAAACGGAACTGACAATGAGTCAAAAAAATATTTATACTACGGAATGGGAAGAGGCATTGGGAAAAAATTTGGATTCAATGAGTTGAAATGCAGAGAGGAAATAGAAAAAGCAAAGGGGACAGAAAGGGAGTATTATTACAGGGGATTCCAGGAAGGGCTTAAGGAAGCCAAGTTCTGAAAACAGCTTGTTTTTCAATGCGCTAACCAAGCATAAAAACTTTTTTATATTTCTCTTGACAAACAACATGTTGTATAATATTTTTATAGTTGCCACTAAATATGGTGGTAAATAGGTATATAGGCAAAAGTTTAGGCTTCGTACTCCCAGAGGGTGGTTTATTTCAGTTTTTCTAATGTTTTAGTTCTTATAATTTTATAAATCCGTAAAAAGGAGCCCGGCATATGTTTTCAAAAAATGCTATTACTGTCCTCCAGAAAAGGTATCTGAAAAAGGATGATAAGGGGAATTGTGTAGAAGAGCCTGAAACCATGTTCAGGCGGGTTGCAGGGTTTATAGCAGAGGCGGAAAGGCAATATAAAAAAACTGATGAGGAAATCTGTGAAATTGCGGAAAAGTTTTATGACATCATGATAAACCTTGATTTCCTTCCCAACAGCCCAACCCTCATGAATGCAGGGAGGGAACTTGGACAGTTATCTGCGTGTTTTGTGCTCCCTATTGAAGACTCAATGGAAGCAATCTTTGAAACTATTAAAAACACTGCCCTTATTCATAAAACCGGAGGCGGAACAGGCTTCTCCTTTTCCAGGCTTCGCCCAGCCAATGACCTTGTAAAAACAACACACGGCGTATCAAGTGGTCCAATATCATTTATGGAAGTCTTTAATGTTGCCACTGAAACCATAAAACAGGGCGGAACCAGAAGAGGCGCGAATATGGGAATCCTGAGAGTCGACCACCCTGATATCCTGGACTTCATAACCTGTAAAAAAGAGAATAACCGTTTAAACAACTTTAATATTTCAGTAGCATTAACTGAAAGATTCATGGAAGCTGTTGAGCTTGATGAGGAGTATGAACTGATAAACCCAAGAGGCAAGGAAGTAGTCAAAAAACTTAATGCAAAAAAAGTTTTTGAAATGATAGTAAACCTTGCATGGAAAAACGGAGAACCGGGCATAATATTCCTCGACAGAATTAACAAGGACAACCCGACTCCTGAAATAGGAGAGATTGAAAGTACAAATCCTTGCGGAGAACAACCACTCCTTCCCTATGAATCCTGCAACCTTGGCTCCATAAACCTTTCAAAGATTGTCAAAGAAAAAGGAGAATCTCCATCCATAGATTTTGACAAATTCAGAACCCTTGTATGGACCTCTGTGCGTTTTCTTGACAATGTAATTGATGTGAACAAATACCCTCTTCCAATAATTGAACAGATGACAAAGGGAAACAGGAAAGTTGGGCTTGGTGTAATGGGATTTGCCGACATGTTAATCAAGTTGGGAATTCCGTACAACTCCCATGAAGGAATAAGTGTAGCAAAAAAAGTTATGGGTTTTATAAAGGAAGAAAGCTATAAAGCCTCCTCTTCTTTAGCAAAGGAACGCGGCAATTTTTTAAACTATAACCGTAGCAAATACAGGGATTCAAATGTTCCTTTAAGAAATGCTACTCTGACAACAATTGCACCAACCGGCACTCTTAGCATAATCGCAGACTGTTCAAGCGGCGTTGAGCCTATATTTGCAATTTCTTATTTCAGGAACGTTCTTGATAATGATAAACTGGTTGAAGTAAATCCTCTATTCCTTAGTGTTGCAAAAGAAAGAGGTTTTTACAGTGAAGAACTTATGGAAGAAATAGCAAAAAAAGGCTCCATAAAAGATATTGATAAGGTTCCTGATGATGTAAAAAAAATCTTTGTAACCTCACACAATATTTCTCCTGAATGGCATATCAGGATGCAGGCTGCATTCCAGAAATATGTTGATAACGCTGTTTCCAAAACCGTAAATTTTCCTAATACTGCAACTTCAAAGGACATAGAAAAAGCATATATCCTCGCATATAAAATTGGATGCAAGGGAGTTACTGTATACAGGGACGGCAGCAGAGACTCACAGGTACTGAACATAGGGAAAACTGAAAGGAACAAAAACCATGAAAATCATCTTACTCCGCGTCCCAGGCCTTCAATGACTACAGGAGCAACTTTGAAAAACAAAATTGGCTGTGGAAATCTTTATGTCACTGTCAACAGCGATGGAAACGGAATATGCGAGGTATTTACCAATACCGGCAGAGCCGGTGGATGCCCAAGCCAGTCAGAAGCAACAAGCCGGCTTATCTCGCTTGCCCTGAGGTCAAATGTAGATATCTCTTCCGTTGTTGAGCAGCTCCGAGGGATAAGATGCCTCTCGTGTATCAGGAAAAACGGTAAAGACAATAATGGTGACGCAATAAAAGTTCTTTCCTGCCCTGATGCCATTGGAAAAGCAATTGAGCATTATCTATCAGGTAATTTTCATAAAACCGATACGGTCGATATTTCTTTTCATCACGGGCCAATCCCTGTATCGCAAAACACTTTGGTACAGATGAATGTTGATGCCCCTCATTTATCAAACGGTTCCTGCCCTGACTGCGGAAACCCGATTGAGCATGAAAGCGGATGTATTGTGTGCCGTTCATGCGGATTTTCCAAATGCCACTAATATAGTTAACAGAATAGCAGGAGCAAACCTTTGTATTCGCTCTTAAGAATGTAGCCTCAGGCTTTAGCCTGCGCAAATTTTTATAAAAATAATCGACAATGAATTATCAGGAACTATTAGAAGATTATCACAAAAAAAAATCTGAGATAAAAGGAAGATTGAAAGAATTCCGGAAAACATTTAAACAACCTGATGAAATAATCTTTCAGGAACTTGTATTCTGCATTCTTACTGCAAACGCCAGCGCACAGATGGGAATAAATTCAGTCAATGAAATAAAAAACGTATTGCTTGAAGGTTCAGTGAATGACTTAAGGAAGGGACTTAAAGGCAGGCACAGGTTCTGGAAAGTGAGAGCGCAATATATATTTCATACAAGAGAATATCTCAAAGAAAACTTTAATTTCAGAATTAAAGAAAAAATCTATTCTTTTAAAGATCGCAATCTTTTAAGGGATTTTTTTGCATCCAATAAAGATATAAAGGGGCTTGGTTATAAAGAAGCAAGCCATTTTTTAAGAAACATAGGATTTAAAGGCTATGCAATTATTGACAAGCATATTCTCAACTGCTTATATGAATTCAGGCAGATAAACAAACCGGAAAGACCCAAAAACAAAAAACAATATATTGAAATTGAAAATGCTATGAGGTCTTTCTCAGAAAGAGTTAAAATAGATATGGACGAAATGGATCTTCTCCTCTGGAGCAGGAAAACAGGGAAGATTCTAAAGTGATAATATCACCGCAATCTCAATTTAATCTGTTCAATCAAAAAAAATGAAGAAGGCCATAAGCCGGGTTCTGTTTCCTGAAAGGATTCAGGACGGTAATCATCTATCTAAGCAGCCTACCCTCTCGCTGGTGATATAAATCATCCGGAACGGGCAGTTCCATAGCGAGTTTACTTGGCTTTGCTCCGGGTGGGGTTTGCAATCCCGGTATGTTACCATACCAGAAGGTGAGCTCTTACCTCGCCTTTTCACCCTTACAGGTGGCTTGCGCCACACATTATAGCTTATAGCTTTTGGCTAATAGCCATAAGTGAAAGCCGTAGGCTTTCCTGCGGTATCTTTTCTGTTGCACTTTCCTTCCCTCACGGGATCCTGAATGTTCAGGACACCCTGCCCTGCGGAGCCCGGACTTTCCTCCCTGATTCCAGCAACCTGAAATCAGAGCGATTACCTGGCCTTCTTCAAAAAATATTTAATTGATATTATGTACCCTTTATTTTATAAAATATACAAACATAGCTCAAATGTCAAAGCTCAAAGTTAAGTTGGAAAATGGACAGTCTTCTGATCTTCCATGTCAGGTAAAAATGAGCACTTTTGAAAAAGCTAAATGAAAACTTTAAGACATTACCATATTGCATTCGTCTTATTTCTCACATTTTTTTTTCTTCTCCCTCCATTAAGCCTCTCTGGTGCTGCTTCCATTTCAACAGAAAATGGATTAACTCTCTCCTTTGCTTCAAATGGGGATTTGAATGGATTTAAAATCAAGGACAATAATTTATTGAGATATGAAAAAACAGGAGGATTCTATGTAAGGGACATGGGACCTGTCCCTTCAGAGGGTTTTACTAATGGTGGGTTTGAGTCTGAAAAGGGGTGGAGTCTTGGAGAGAAGTGGTACAGGGATTGGAAAGAAACTCATGAGGGAAAATGGTCTGTAAAACTTGAAATGCCTGGCTCTGTAATGCACAACAGCGGGCAATTACTCTCTGAGAAAATTTCTGTCAAACCGGAGAGGGAGTACCTTCTGACTTTCTCGCTTAAGATAAAAAAGTTAAGCGGTAATGGCATCAATCTTTTAATCAACCAGTATGACAGGGAGAACAAACCCTTAAAAGAGCTATTCCATCAGGTGATAAAAGAACCAGGTTCAAAAGAAGAAGACTGGTTTAAGGTCTATCACCCCTTTAAAACTGCTAAAGAAACTTCTTATATAACAATCTCCTTTTATTCACATAAAAGCCTTGTAATCCTCTGGCTTGACAGCATAGAACTATCAATAGTTGGAAACTCAAAACATGCAAAACTCTCAGGCGAGGTTAAAGCTTCAGGAAATGAGTTCCTCCTGTACCATGGGGCATCCGAGGAGAAGCATCTGGTTGTTAATGCCACTATCAGCGGAAAAGGAGATTTTATAAGGGTTGACGGAACTGTTGAGGATTTCTCAGGGAATGACCGCGCCCTGATTCTATCCTTTCAAATCCCGATAGAGGCAAGAGGATGGACATGGTGGGATGATATCCAGAGAAAGAGAGAAATCCATGAAGAAGAATGCTACAATGAATTCTATACAGTAGGCAAGGATAGGTATTTTTCAAAGCTTCCGCTCTCATGTATAAATAACCCTAATACCTCAATTTCCATTGCCGTGCCTCTTAACATGCCAAGAATTTTCAGGATTTCCTATTGCTATGATAGAGGGTATGAATTGGAATTTGATTTTGGTTTAAGTAAGGATACAGCAAAATTTCCTCAAAAAGCAAGTTTTTCTTTTTTAATCTATTCTTCTGACCCTAAATGGGGAATGCGCTCTGCCTTGAAAAAGTATTACGGAATTTTTCCTAAATTTTTTGAAAAGAGAAATGAAAGAGAAGGTATTTGGTTTGGCTGGCTCGATCCTGAAAAAATGAGAGATCCTGAGGATTTTGGGTTGATGTTTGATTCAACTGCTGTTGTTGGAAAAAGTTTAATTTATGACAATAGACATAAAATATACGCCTTTCCATATTTTGAACCTTACGGGATAGGTATATCATGGTCAAATGTATTAGATGAAGATAAGCACATTTCTCCTGAAATTCCATATTCTAAAATAAAAGATAGACTGGAAGAAATAGCAATTAATCAGGAAGTCAAGCTTTTTGGTTCAGGGGTAAATTTAGGAAAAGCGGCATTAGATTCCGCTTATGATGACGAAAATGGAAAACTTTATATTGCAAGATATAAACCTTATCTGTTTTCTAACCCTGATCCAGATTTAAACGGAGAAAGTTATGGAAAAGCTATTTTGCAAGAACTGGGTTACTTGTTTGAAAACCCTGAGATTTTTTATCTAAAAGAAAAATATGCAGAAAAACCATTTATAGATGGTTGTTACATAGACTCTATAGTGCCTTGGCATTGGGCAAATAAGGAAAATTACAACAAAGAACAATTTAAATATGCAGATATTCCCCTTGTCTTCAGCTATAAAACCCGAAA
The DNA here is from genome assembly GCA_001790855.1 of Candidatus Schekmanbacteria bacterium RIFCSPLOWO2_02_FULL_38_14. Classification (NCBI taxonomy): domain Bacteria; phylum Candidatus Schekmaniibacteriota; species Candidatus Schekmanbacteria bacterium RIFCSPLOWO2_02_FULL_38_14. The sequence goes on from MGDH01000011.1 coordinate 172,289, forward strand.
ACCTGTACAATTAAGCAATTTCTGTAATTATGAATTAATTTCACATATTTCAGATTCTATGCATGAAAAAGGCAAATTAATGCTTGGCAATATATGGGCTTGTAACCATACTTATTTCGCTCATCTTTTCGATATTGTTGGAGCAGGAGAATATTCATCTGATCAACCTGACCTCCACTTTCATTATCTCAGGAGTCTGAGCTATCAAAAGACACTTTCTTTCACTGATAGGGAATTAACAAGCCCTAACTTAGATATTAAAGAAAAGGAAAAAAGGCTAAAAAAATGTTTAGCCTATGGAGTGTTCCCGGGTAGCTATAGATGGCAAAAGGAGGGAGAACTTGAACTGCCAAGGGAGCTTTATAAAAAATATATACCTTTAATCCAGAGAATTTCTTCAGCAGGATGGGAACCAATCCCTGAAGCAAGCTCCTCGCATCCTGATATCATGGTAGAGCGTTTCGGTCCTTCTAAATATCGAGATCTATATTTTACTCTCAGGAATACGTCTGATTCTGAAAAAAAAATAACCCTCAGAATAAACACTTCATCCCTTGATTTCAAAGAAGGAGATATAAAAAATCTCATAGTTGAGGAACTCCTCTCAGGGAAAGAACTGAAGTCTGAAGCATTAGGAAACTCCCTTATTGTTCAGGTTGAAATATCTTCAGAAAATACAAAACTCTTGCATATAAGTCTAAAGCGAAGGCAACTGATAAAAAAACTTTTTGAAATAAAAAACGAACTGAATATCTTTTCTAATTCTGAGATATCTACATATAAGACCGAAAATCTTTTAACAAAATGTATTGCTCCTGAGAAAAATTCTGAATCAATTATATACTATTTTGACAAAGAGGATGGTTTAGCAGATTCAAGGATTGTCCAGATGAAAAATAATTCTAATGGGAAGATTGTACAACTTAGAATACCAGAATTTCCTGTTATACCCGGAGAATTTTATCTTCTCAATCTGACTTACAAGGCTTCACCTCAGGAAATAACTAGAGAGGGGTTTTTAGGATATAATTTTAATATTATTTACAATCTTTTAAAATTCTTATCAAGTGGTTATCTGCCGGAAATTAGTGTAAGACTGCTATTCCTTGATCACGGAAATCATGTTTTAGACAAAGAAACAATATATTTCAATGAATTTACATATACTGATTCATGGAAAGACCTTGATAAATATTTTATCGCCCCATGGGGTTCCAAAAAGGTGGCAATACATATCAAGATTGAGAGCAATAGAACAACCCTTTTATTAAAAGACTTACGATTGTATTCAAGGAGTAACGCATTAGAATCAGAGAGAGAAATTAATCATGTTGAAGAAATAAAATCCTTTATCAAGGAAAATTTAATATCAAAAGACCGCAACCTTATTAATTTAATCAACGAACTTTTGGTAATTTTGGAGAAAGATAATTCGAATGAGGCAGATATAAATAAACAATTATCTCTTTTCAGGGAACAATTAATTCAATTTGAAAAAATGTTTATCTTTATGTCAGCAGATAAGTCTCTTAATAAAAACAACGATATTCTGAGATTCTTGTGGCGTTTAAAGATTATCAATTCTATAATTTCTCCATAACTATCTGCAAACCAATACCAAATGGAGGGTGAAAGATTTTTTCACAAGTTGAGATTAGTGGAACAATCCATTTATCAAAAAAAATCCCTTGTTTACCTAAAGATTTTGCTCCTTCTTTTTCTCTGAAATCTTTCTTTAATAAGCAAAAGTTAATATACCATGCAATAGTTCCTGGCAAGTTAAAATAAAATGTTTGAACTATTTTCATAGACCCAGCTTTTGCCAATCTTATTGCATCTTTTTTCGTATACCTGCGAAAATGTCCAATTTGCTTGTCCCAATGCCCAAAAAGCCATTCCATAGCAGGAACCTGAAGAATTATCTTCCCCCCTGGACGAAGATAATGAGATGCCCTTGCAATCGTTTCTTCATCATTTTCAATATGTTCAAAAACCTGGATGCTTATTATTGAATCAAATGAGCCATATAAATCTGGTCTTTCAAAACTTTCAATATCACTGTGAATTAAGAGTACATTTTCCTTTCCAGGTACTAAGCTACTCAGGCTCTGCAAAAACACCGGTGAAGGCTCTAATAGAAGTAAAAATGGAAATTTCTCATTAAGAAGAAACCGGCTAAATCGTCCCGTACCGGCCCCTAATTCAAAAACCCTCTGTCCTAAAAATGGGCGTACCATTGAATATAGCCATCGATTGTAATTTGCCACCAAGACGTCAGCAAATTCGACTGCAGCTGGCATTTCGAGTGTATACTTATCAGTAGTAATATTCAGAAACCTCTCCTTGAAAATCTCTCAAACGCCCATGGTATATGTGGACCTTCTTTCACACATCTTAATATTTGTGTATCTTTAAAATCCCACACTCTCTCAGGAGCAAGATCAACACTTACAGGATGTCCATTCCAGCTTGAAGGATAGTAAAAAGCGCCTACAACCTGAACAAACACAGAAAAAATTATCAATATCAAAAATATTATTTTTAAATAATTTTTGTAAAAAACCTCATCCCATACAAAAACTAAAAACAAGCACAGGAAAGGAAGTATATCCAACAATAAACGGTATCCATAGGCATACCCACCCCACCATGCCTGAGTAAAACTGTAAAGGAATATTACTGAAAAAGTGGCAATTGAAAAGTATTTGAAAACCGTATCCTTCCTTTTTTTCCATGAATTATAAACTCCCCAAAAACAAAAAATTAAAACCGGAGAATATGTTAAAATTCCTCTGTTCGGACTTATTAGAAGTCCAATCAGTCCAGGTAAAAAATTTATTGTCCATGTTCCTGACATCTCATGTGTTTTTACACCTGCTTTCTGCAGCGCAGCGAGACCTCCTGAGAAATTTTCAAAATAAAAATAATTATAATACAATAAGAATAAAGCTATAGATAAACAAATAATCAGAAACCTCAACAATTGATTTCTATACTTTTGAAACACATATGTGGCAAATATAAAAGCCACAAGTACATGAGTAGGCCTGCATGTTACAGCTAAAGAAAGAGGAATAGCAGAATAAATAACATACTTTTGGTTTTTGGATGCTCTAATTAAAAATAATATAGTGAGGCAAAAAAACATCTGTGTTGGTCCGTGGAGCCATATCCCTTGGCTGCTTACAGACCATGTCGAAGTGGCAAATGCATAGATTAGGGAAATAGCTAAGGATTTTTTTTCATCAGTTAATTCATTCAAAGATAAGTACAGGAATAAAACTGAAAGAGCTGCAAATATAGTCGCAGAGAATTTAGATAAAGCATCAACAGTTCTGCTATTAATTGGCATTCCAAAAGATAAGGGAAAGAAATATATTGGGACTGCCAGAATCGCTGGTAATATTGGATAACTGGATAAATATTTTCCTTTTACAGGTTGTATAAATAGATATTCCTCATTGGCTTCACTATTATAAAGGAAAGGAAATTCGTTTAAATCTAAATTAAATTCTTTTATAATGCTTACAGGAAGATACCTGTTAGGAATAGTATCCCCTGAACTTGTTTCTCTTAGGTTGATATTGTAAATAAACAGAAGAAGGAAGAAAAGAAGTGAGATTTTTAAAACTTTATTCATAATTTCTAAAATTCATTATTGAAGCTTTTTAATTATTTTATCTGCTGCTTCATACCCCATTTTCATAGCAATATGGGTATTGATATACTGAAATTTTCCCTGCCTTCCTGCAGTTTCAAAATTCATAAGGGATGATGTTGTGGAGAGGAGAGTATCTAAAATTAATTCATAGTTCAGGCTATATAGCGGATATGCATGTTCTGCCCTGAATACGTAAGATTCCAGGATTTCATCTCTTTTCAGAATACTTTCTTTTTCTAAATCACTTATCACTGCTTCAATTGCATATGTCTCATCTTGCCAGTATCTATCCTCTGTTCCGCAGCTTATTTCTGCTACAAGAATTGTAGAACCTTTGGGCTTTATATCAATAGCAAACTGCGCCTGGTCAGTTATGCGGTTAAAAGAATGATTCCTGAAATACATAAATGATGAAAGCAAAACCTTAGGCCTTTTTACTACTAAACCAACAAAAACAAGCGCCCTGAATCTAAGTCCTTTAGCAGCCTCAATAATTCCGTTTTCAAAACATGGATAAGTGCGCATAACTGTTTCATTTACAGGAATTGTTGATATAACTCCGTCAACAGGAATCTCTCTTTTGGCACTATTTTTATCCTTGACCTCAACAGACCTTACTCTGTTTCCATCCCTGTTAATCCTAATAACTTCACTATCAAGATAGACAGCCCCGCCTAACTTCTGAATCTCCTCTGCAATTCTTTCTACAATTAGTGAAAATCCCTTCTTGGTTGTGTATAAATCCCCTTCAACTTTTTCAACATAGTTATCTGTTTTTATATTTTTCTTTAAATGGGATTTAATTGGAGCAAAAATCTTATCAACTATCTCCAGCATATTTAACCTTGGAATCCTTTGCCGGGCAAAGTTTGGTGAAAACTCAGAAGGAGAAACACCCCATACCCGTTCAATGTAACTTTTAAAAAATATTTCATAAATTACTTTACCATATTCCCTCATCAATACAGTTTCTGAGTTCTCAACTTTTGGTTTCCAGAATGGACCTTTTATTAAATTCCATGAAAGGCTTATCAAAGCCCTGATGACAGTTTTTACTGGAAGTTTGAGGAAGACTTCTGCGGTAGAGAGTGGAAATTTAAAATAATTATTCAAAAAACGTATTGTAATTGTTCTTTGAAAACTGATTAAATCATCTCCCATTATTGATTTTATATCATTTAAAATCTCAGTATCAGTTGTATGGAAAACATGCGGTCCATATTCATAGATATTCCCGTTAATTGCTACTCCTCCTGCAAGACCTCCAACACGTGTCAGCTTTTCAATAACCTGAACTTCATAACCTTTCCTTGCAAGTCTCAAGCCTGCAGCAAGTCCTGTACACCCGCCACCAAGAACAGCTATTTTTTTCGGCAACTAACTTACTCCTGTTTTAACAGTGCAGCCTTCCAAATTCTTTTATCCTGTCAACAATCTTCTCAACATCTGCTTCCTTCAAACCCGGATGTATCGGGATGTTCAAAGCGTTCTCACTCAGAAGCTCACAGTTTGGCAGTCTGACATTTGATTTGTAAATTTTATTGAGATGAAGAGGATGGAAACGAAGGCTTGTGTAAATCCCGTTATCAAATAAATATTTTGCAAGCATATCACGTTTGTCATTATTCAATCTGATGCAGTAAGTGAAATATGAGTGCTGCTCATTTCTTTCTGGGTCAACAGGAATGTTCAGCCATCCAAGACTGCTGAATTCTTTCCGATAAATTTCCCATATTTTTTTTCTGTAAGCCTGATGTTTGTCCAATTTTCCAAGCTGTGCTAACCCTATTGATGCGCTTATATCATCAGGAATAACCTTTGGAAAAAAATCAACAACATCATATTCCCACCACCTGTTCTTTGTAGCAGAACTTTCAAAACCTGATTTTCCTATACCACAATACCTGAGTAATTTTGACTTTTTTATAAATTCAGGATGAGTTGATGTAATTCCTCCTGCCTCGCCAATGCTTAAATTTTTGACAGCGTCAAAGCTGTATATTCCAATATCTCCAATGCTTCCACAGTAGCGGTCATTTATTTTTGAATCAATTGCATGTGCTGCATCTTCAATAATAGGAACTCCGAAAACTTTAAATGAATCAACATCCACAGGTTTTCCTGCGTAATGGACTATCATTATAGCCTTTGTTTTGCTTGTTATATGGGGTCTGGCCAGTTCAGGAGTTATATTATGTGTTCTTAAATCCACATCACAGAAAACAGGCTTGCATCCGTTTAATACTACTGAATGTCCGCAGGCAATCCATGTAAAGGAAGGAATAATTACTTCAGAACCCGGTTCTAAATTGAGCAGTTTCACAGCAAGAAGAAGGCTGTTTGACCCACTGTTAAGCATTACAAAATCCATAAGACCCAATCTTTTGGCAATCCGCTCTTCAAAGAGAGAGGTTTTTTTCCCAATACCAAGCCATTGGTTTTCTATACTTGTCCTTATCTCCTCAAGTTCCTCAATACCAACCTTTGAGCCAAACAAAGAAATCATTTTTTCCTCCATTATGCATTTTTGCAAACAATATCTATTTTACAACGGTCAAAATTTTTCATGTCAAGTTCCAAAAAATGGTAATCTTCACTGGAATATTTTTTGCTGAAACTATTTTTAAGATACCACTCATAGGCAATCTTGTTGCTCTGTAAGACCTTAAGAAAAACTTTGTCAATTCCTATCTCAAGAATATAACTGCACATAATCTTCATAGCTTTAGACATAATTCCGCTCTTTGCAAAACTATCATTCCCAAGTATTATATTATAAACATCAGCGCCTTCAGGTGTTACCTTAAAACCCATACATCCAATAAGTGTCATATTGTATTCTACTGCAAACAGAAAGTTATTGGAATCATTTAAATATTTTTCAAACCATATTTGCTGCATCTCAGCATTTATTTCATCTTTAAAAAAGAAATAGTCTCTGTTTTTATTTTTCCATTGACGGAGCATATTCTGGTCTTTCTGCTCTATGTTTCTAAGCACAAGTGAACTATCTGAGTTTTCTGAAATTACAATATTATCTTTCAAAATCACTCTCCGGCTATTTGATTAACTGCATCTCTGCCTTGTATAATTGCATCTTCCATAGACGAATATTCCCAGCTTCCGTATCTGCCAATTGAAAATATACTGTTCTGCTTTAAAAATTCATGAATCTCTTTTGTTAACTTTTCATGCTCGCTATTATAAATTACATAAGCATATTCAATATTTAAAACTTTTTTTTCTATTATCTCGGATTCATCTTTTATTACTCTAATATCAATCAAACCATTAATTACGTCATTACGTACCTTTTCCTCATCTATTTTCCTTTCTCTTCTATAGGAAACTTCGCAGTAAAGTGAACTTTCACCCTTCGGAGCCATGTGTTGTGAAAAATTAGAAAAATATCCAAACCTGTAAAACGGATATATCTCTTCAGGCACATACACCCAGTGTTTTAAAGAATCATTTCTTTTAATTCCAAGGTTAATTATCAATACCGAGTTATGCTCCAAAGATTCAGCATAATTATTAATTCTTTTTGGAGGATTAATAGTTATTCTTATTAATTCCTTTAGAGGAATTGTAGAAATTAAAACATCATATTTAATCTCTTCTTTGTTACTAAATCTTAGAACTTTATTTTTTAGATCAATTTCATTTACCTCCATACCTAACCTTATTTTTTTAACTTTTTTTTCAAAGGCATCAGGAAGTGTCTGAATCCCTCCTGTTTTAGGATATAGGAAGGTCACATTATATCCATAATCTTTTTTTTTGTTCTCTCCTGTCTCATTCACAATATCTTCAGCCCTTGGAACAGGGATATATTTATCAACCCATTTGCAGGAAATCTCTTTCAAATCCCTACCCCAGAGCTTTCTGTTAAAAGGCACCATGAAGTGTCGGGCTATTCCCTTTCCAAACCTCCCCAAAATCCAGTCTTCAAAATTAGCGAACTCATCGTTTCTTTTGTGCTGATTGTCGGCATTGGCTTTGTAGAATTCATATAAACACTCATTTCCTACCTTTTCAGGAAGGGAATCAAGATTGGCCTGAAAAGGGTATCTGATATATCTGTTTCTTAAATAAATCCATGCATCTCTTTTGCAAAGATTAAGATTATCTCCCAAAAGTCTCTCTATTAGCGTTCTGGTATATTCATTTTTCAGATGAAGCAAATGCCCTGAATTGTCAAAAGAAAATCCATTTATTACTTCTGTCCTGCAAAGCCCTCCTGCTTTCATTTCTTTTTCAAAAATCTCGTAGTCTACGTTCTTTAATTTATTTTTTTCTCTCTCAATATGAAATGCTGCGCTTAACCCTGCAAGACCAGCACCAAGAATTACGATTTTTTTCATATTTTTTATATTTCCCCGCTATGCATTTTCAATCAAGAGATAATGACACGTTTTGCATAATATTTTTCAGCAAGTTATTCAACATCTATAAAATTTTTTTAATTATCTCAAGCAATATTTTAATTGACTTTTCGAAGAAGCTAATTTAGATAACAAATGCTTTTTATGGTTGCCGGGATAGCTCAGTCGGTAGAGCAGAGGACTGAAAATCCTCGTGTGGGCGGTTCGATTCCGTCTCCCGGCATTTTAATTTTCAGTTTCTCTTCCTTGACCAATCCTTACCCAAAACTATAGTGAATAGCAGGGGGGGTAAGCAATATGTCGTTTATATCATTACCCTACCACTCAACTCACTATATCTGGTTAACATTTTTTCAAAATTTTTCACAGAAATCTCTCATAGACTTATTGACAGAAAATAAACTAACATGTTAATATTCAATTTAAAAGGAGTCTTTTATGGTCAAATGGAGCAAATTTCTCCTTATCATAGGGTTCATAAGTCTGGCAATAGGCATGCTTAAAGGATTTCTGATTCATCCCTTTGTGGATATCCAATGGTTCACTCCCAAGACATATCTTTACTTTTCCAATACTGCTGCATTCTTTGCAATAGCATTGATGCTGTTGGAAATCCTCAAAAAAAAATAGTTTCAAATCTCCTATAATCAGGTTCCGGGCAATCAACAATTAGAAAAGAGGAATCTTTTTTATTTTCTCAAAATCCTTGACATATTTTTTCTGATAGAATATATGAATATGTATTCATATATTCATATATTTAATAATCTTTAAAATTCAAATGATAGTTAAAAAATTTACAATATCTTCATATTTTGTTCATACTTTTAAAAAAATTAGTTCTTACTATAATATGAACATCTATTCTGATATTAAATTCCTAAAATGAGGTAAAAAGTTATGAGTCAGAGAGACAGCGTATTCACATTGGGAAAAGCTTCAAAGGAATGGATAGTTTGGGCAATAACAGCAAACCTCTTTATTGCTGCTGCCACAGTAGTATTCATTGACCGTGTTGGTTTTTTAATAGATTCTCTCATTGCAAAAGTTCTTACGACAGATATTTTTACTATTACAGTAGCAATAATGTTCCTAGCCCTTGTCAGCAGGATAATTTTTTCATGGATTGCAAACAAAGCAGTCTATAAAATTTCCTCAAAGGTAAAACTTGCAGCCAGAGATAAAATCTACGCAAAAATACTTGACCTTGAACTTGAATACAGGGATGTTAAAAAAACTGGCAGCATTGCTACCACTACTGTTGAGGGTGTTGAGCAACTGGAAAGTATCTTCGGGCTTGTAATTCCTCAGGCTTTTCTAAGTCTCCTTGTTCCTCTCGGCCTTTACTTATATCTGCGCGGAATAAATAAATCTATTTCTCTAACGCTTCTTGCTCTTGTCGTTTTTATTCCAATAAGCATTATGATGGTCAGAGCCTGGATAAAAAGAGTATCTAAAGCCCACTGGTTTTCCTACGAAAATCTCCACGCTTATTATCTTGACTCTTTGCAGGGTATTACAACATTAAAAACCTTTGGTTTGGTTGATAAACGTACAGAAGAGATTGGAAAAAGGAGTGAGAATTTCCGCATCAGGACAATGAAACTCCTTCAGACCAACCTTGCATCAAACCTTGTAATGGACATTATTGCAATGTCCGGTACGGCAGTTGGCATAATGCTCGCTGTCCGTTATGCGCAGTCCGGGGCAATTACCGCCGGCGCTGCAACAATAGTTGTTTTGGTTGCGTATGAATTCTTTCGTCCCTTGCGACTTTTAGGTTCGTACACGCATATTGCAATGCAGGGAATTGCGGCAACAAAATCTATTTTTGAGCTTCTGAATAAAGAGCCAAGCAAGCACGCAATCAGCCGTTCAAACGCTAAAGAAAAACTTGACGGAAACCTTGATATAGTTTTCAAGGATGTGGTTTTTTCATACAGGGAAGATAGAAATCCTGTTTTAAAAGGCGTTAATTTTGAGTTAAAGACAGGACAGATTACAGCCCTTGTTGGAGAAAGCGGTAGTGGTAAAAGCACTGTCGCCAATTTGATTGCAAGATTTTATGAGCCAGGCGGCGGAAAAATCACTATTGGAGGAAAACCGCTGTACACAATAGATCCAATAGAAATCCGCAAAAAGATTTCAATGGTATCACAGAGAACTTATCTTTTTCACGGGTCAATTCGTGAAAACCTTCTCATTGCAAAACCTGATGCAACTGATGATGAGCTCTATGAAACCTGCAGGAAAGCAGGTATACTCGATTTTGTAAATTCACTGCCGCAAAAACTTGATGCCTCTCTTGTTGAACAGGCAAAGAACCTTTCAAGCGGACAGATTCAGCGCATTTCTATTGCCAGAGCATTGCTAAAAAACGCTCCCATACTTATCCTTGATGAGCCAACATCAAATGTTGATGCTGAAAATGAAGATAAAATTCAGGCAACGCTTCACGAAATCGCAAAAATAAAAACCACGCTGGTTATATCTCACAGATTAAGAACAGTCCGTGACGCTGATAAAATAATCACCCTTAAAGAAGGTAAAGTGGCTGAAACCGGAACTCACAAGGATCTTCTGGATAAACAAGGAGTCTATGCAAATCTTATAAGAACTCAGAACAAGTATGAACCAGCAAACATACATTAGATAAACTAATGGCTGACAACTTATAACTAATAACTTTTAGGGTTAATTTATGGATTCAAAAAACAAAGATGTTTCAATGTCCCGTTTTCATATTGTTATACGATTGTTCAAGATGGTTAAACGTGTCCGCGGAATAATGCTCTTTGCTATTTTCTTTGGAATTCTAAACCATCTTTCAAACATTGCTTTGCTGACATGGGGTGCATGGCTTGTGTCTTCTTTCATAATACCTGACGCAACGCCTCCAAGCACATTTTCCATTGTTCTTCTTTTTATTTTTGGAGTAACCAAAGGAGTCAGCGCCTATGTGGAACAGCTTGGAAACCACGAGGTTGCGTTCCGATTGCTTGCCCACTTAAGAACACAATTCTACAAGCAGATAGAACCTCTTGTTCCGGCAAAACTGCTTGATAAACGAAGCGGAGATGTCATTTCAAGAATTGGCGGAGACATTGAAATAATAGAAGTGTTTTTTGCCCATACTATCTCTCCTATTGCAATTGCAGCAAGTGTCTCAATTGCAGTTTTAATTTTTCTTGGAATGTGGTGGTGGGTTCTGCCTGTTGTTATCTTCCCTTTCCAGTTCATATTAGGCGTCGTAGTTCCTCTATCATGGGAGCGTTATGTCAGGACAACCGGGCAGACACTCCGTGCCACTCTTGGAGAAACCAATGCATATCTCACAGATTCCCTGCAGGGTCTTGAAACCATTCTGCTTTTTAATCAGGGGAAAAAACGCAGAGAGGAAATTAATAAAAGAGGAACTTTTTTAAATAGCCTAAAGAGTTCCCATTCATCAAGACAGGGATGGTTGCTTGGGTTTGTCAATGGAATGATTCTTCTTGCAAACATTACTATTATAGTTGTCGCTGTCAAAGGGTATTTGGGAAATAACCTTGATTTACAGGGGGTAATTACTGTAACTGCAGCATCAGTGAGCGCCTTTGTACCTCTGTTTTCTGTTGCTGTTCTTTCACATTACCTGACTGAGTCTTTCGCTGCAGCAGAAAGACTTTTTAAGATGATTGATGAAAAGCCTGCTGTTATTGATTCACCAACCTGTACCAGAGAATTGCCAAAACGTTTTGACATCAGTTTTAAAAATCTTTCATTCAAATATAATGAAAATGGTGGACCTCTTGTTCTTGATAACTTCAACCTCTCAATACCGCAGGGAAAATCCATAGCTTTGATTGGAGAAAGCGGCAGCGGCAAGAGTACAATTCTCCGTTTGATGATGAGATTCTGGGATTTTAAGGATGGAGAAATTTTGATTGGTGAAAAGAATATAAAGGATATCTGCCAGGAGTCTATTTATGGCATGATGGCGCTTGTTGCACAGGATTCACATCTTTTTGATACAACAATTAAGGAAAATATCGCTCTCGGCAAGCCAGACGCTTCAATGGATGAAATCATAGAAAGCGCAAAAAGAGCAAGCATCCATGATTTTATCATGACCCTTCCAAGCAAATATGAAACTTCAATAGGAGAACTTGGAGATAAACTCTCAGGAGGAGAGCGCCAGCGAATTGTAATAAGCAGGGTTCTTTTAAAGAATCCACCAATACTTCTCTTTGATGAACCAACTTCTAATCTCGACTCTTTCAATGAAAATGCAATTCAGGAGACATTAAATAATGTCAGCAAGGACAAAACTGTTATAATCGTGACTCACAGGCTCTCGCTCCTTGCAAACGTGGATAAGGCGTACCGCCTTGTAGACGGAAAGCTGGTAGAGGTTGGCGTTGGAAACAATGCAGGGAAAACTGCTACTGCTTCCTGTTAGTTGCCGGAAAGTCTTTTTCTTAGAGAACTTAAAATTTCATCTTCAAGCTTGCCTGTTGATTTACAGGCAACGGTGGATTTTTTGAGTTCAAAAAGAGGCTGTATAACCGGAATTATTCTGTCATAGGTTTTTGTGGTGGTAAATTTGGTATTTACTCTTACATTCCATAAGTCTTTTTTATCAGAAGGTATAAAAAAGACATTTAAATAAACCATTTTCCCTGAGTAAACCCAGTCAAATGGTGGAGCTCCGCAGTCGCAATACCCATCAGTATCACTATGAGGGAAAAATCCATAATAATAATCCGGATTGATGTTTGATGTGTAGGTCATTAAAACGCTGGCATCATCATTATACTTGCCAAGCTGTCCAATCTTGAACCCCTTTTCTTTTACTACATCTGAAACAGCTCCAACTATTTCTTCGTATTCTCCATTGAAGGAATCTGTATTTATGACCCTGTATTCCTTTGGTGTCTTTGGGAAAAGGCAGCATCCTGAAAAGAAAAATAATGCTATAAAAAAAAAGAAGCGAGGCTTTAAACATGTTATCAATAAATTTTCATATCTTTTTCCATATCTGATTTCTTCAGTAACCACAGGATTTAGTTTGCGTATAATAAAAAAAATCATCTGCCTATACCATACTGACAAGTTTAAGAAGAAGTAGTATAATAGATAAGTAAATTATTATGTTGCTTGCAATAAAAAACAGTAAAAAATTATTTTCACTTCTAACCCCAATCCATCGCGGAATTTTCCAAGAAATGATAACAGTCCCTGCTACAAAAGCAACTGATATGGCAAGCGCTGTTAAAAGAGTAATGTAAAAAATTATATATATCAAACAGACAAAACTTACTATTCCAAGACCTAATACTTTAATCCATCCCATATGTTTATAAATCCCAAATATTAAAATCCAAATACCAAAATTTTTATTTTAAATTTTGAGTTTTATTATTTGAACTTTTTTTTACATACCTACACCATCAACAACTGCTTTGCAACTCGGACAGCACGATTTATTAATAAAATTTTTATCGATAGAAAACCCTGTCCTTGCAATCAGCACTTCTCCGCACTTATAACAGTAAGTTGCCTCTCCATCATTCCATAAGATATTTCCGGTATAAACATAACGCAAACCTGCCTTTTTCCCAATCTCCCTTGCCTTCTTCAGGGTTTCTACAGGGGTTGGAAGAATATTTGTAAGATTATAATCAGGGTGAAAACGGCTTACATGCCAGGGAGTTTCTTTCCCAAGCCCTGCAATAAACTCTGCTATCTCATTCAACTCATCATCAGAATCATTAAAGGCTGGTATGATGAGAGTTGTCACCTCAACCCAGATATTAAGTTTCTTCATAAGTCTTAAGGTATCAAGAACCGGCTGAAGCCTTCCTCCCATAACCTTCCTGTAAGTCTCATCTTTAAAACATTTCAAATCAACATTTGCAGCGTGAAGATACGGGCTTATGGTATTCAATGCCTCTTCTGTCATAAAACCGTTGGTAACAAAATTATTTTTTAGTCCCTCTCTGCAAGCTAACTGCGCAATGTCATAGGCATATTCAAAATATATTGTCGGCTCAGTATAGGTATAGGAAATACTCCGACACTTGGATCTAAGAGCAATCTCAACTATCTGCGATGGTAGAATCTCCCTTCCACCCGTTCCATTCCAGTCTTTTTTAGATGCCTGTGAAATTTCGTGGTTTTGGCAAAAAGTACACTTAAAATTACATCCAATGGTTGCCAGAGACAAAGCCTTGGAACCAGGATAAAAATGATAGAGAGGTTTTTTCTCAATAGGGTCAACATTCAGGGCAGTGGTTTTCCCGTAAACAAGACTGTAAAGCACTCCTTCAATATTCTCCCTGACACCGCAAATTCCTCTTTTTGATGGAAATATAATGCACCTGTGGGCACACAGGTTGCATTTTACTTTGTCTTCTTGGAGTTTTTCATAAAGAACTGCTTTTTTCAGGCTCTTCATCTGCCTCTGCCTTTTTCTTTTTATTATTCTGAGGTCTGCACATACTGCATCTGCTGGAAGGACATTTCAGGCAAAAATCACAGTCAGGACACTTAACACCAACAGACTTATCCTCATTCTTTGGGCAGATAGATTCATCAGTGTCAGTATCCAAAACTTTTCTCCAGTCAGCCCAAATTCAAAACATTTTGCTGGATTCCCGCTTATGCGGGAATGACAGAATGGTGTTTATGCAAAAGAATAAAACCATAAATCTATTTTCATCGTTCGTGGATAATAAACCCATCATGATAATTATCTGGATTTTGAAATTTACTAAATTATGATACTATTCCAATATCTTATTTCAAGGATATTTTGTATATTATAATTTGAGGCAGATTTTTTAGGTTTTCTTAAAGATAAGTTTTTCAGAGCTGGTTTGCAACTTTTTTTAGTTCAGATAGCATCGCTGTTTTAAATCTTTTAGCCTTGTCGTCCTTGTACTTTACACGGACTCCGCTTACAATTGAGAGATAAGCTGAAGTATCGCCCTTTATATTTATAACATCAATCCTCACGATGTTCATCATTGGATGGGTATCTGACGGAGCGCTGACCACACCGGCTCTTCCGAAAATATGCAGGCAGGTGTCATTTTCATCATATATTGAAAAAATGACCTTTTTGCTTTTTATAAGATTCCTATATGCTGAATTATCTTTATGAATTGCGAAAAGCAGGCTTTCTTCGTCTTTGATCATATAGAAAGGTATGGTAGTAAGATTTGGAATCCCGCTTGAGTCAACTGTTGCAAGAAAAGCAAGATTATCTTTCGGGTTTATCTTTGCCTGAATTTCTTTGGTTATCTTGGTACCAAGACTGTTAGATATCATTATCTCCTTCACCCTTTATATTATAGGCTTAAAATCTTCTCCACTGCACTATAGGCATCCATCTCCCTTGCAGCAACTCTTTTTGCATAACCTCTTATACCGCCTTTCCTTGAAGCCTTCTCAAAGGCTTTTTCAAGCAACCTTTCTTTCAGTATTTCTGTTATCTCCATCTCGCTTTTATAAATTTCCTTATCATAAAACAGACTGGAATTACTGTTCAAAAAATCTTTATGACAATGAATTATTCCCACCAGTTCTTTTATGCCTGCACCAGTTGTTGCCACTGTTTTTACAACCTGTGGTTTCCATCCATTCTTATTGGGGTTTAACTCAAGCATTATGCTTATATCTCTTTCTGTCTTGTCTGCATCATCCCTGTCTGCCTTATTGATTACAAATATGTCGCCTATCTCCATTATTCCTGCTTTCATTGCCTGCATATCATCTCCAAACCCCGGAGCAAAGGCGACAAGAGTTGTTTTTGATATTTTAACGATATCAATTTCATCCTGTCCAACTCCTATTGTTTCAACAATTATGTAATCAAATCCGCAGCTATCCAGAACATTTACTGCATTATTTGTTGCCTTAGAAAGCCCGCCCATACTTCCTCTTGTAGCCATACTTCTGATAAAAACGCCTTCATCAAGGAAATGGTTCTGCATCCTTATCCTGTCTGCGAGAATTGCACCCCCTGAAAACGGGCTTGACGGGTCAATAGCTATGACTCCAACTTTTTTTCCTTCTTTTCTTAAAAACTCTATTATCTTATCTGCAAGAGTTGATTTCCCTACACCGGGTGAACCTGTTATCCCAATTATATATGCCTTTCCAGTGTGGGGATATAATTCTTTCATAAATGCGACTGCTTCAGGAGAATTATTTTCAATCTTTGTTATTATTTTGGCAACCGCTCTTGTACTTCCGTTCAAAGCCTCATGAACAAGACTCATTTCCTGATGCTCTCTCTCACAAATTTAACTATTTCTTCAGTAGATGTTCCCGGTGTAAATACTCCTTTTACTCCAATATTTTTAAGACCTGGAATATCTTCATCAGGAATTATTCCTCCTCCGAAAACCACAATATCATCAATCTTTTTTTCTCTTAACAAATCCATTATTCTTTTGAACTGGTAATTATGGGAGCCTGAGAGGATACTTACTCCGATTGCATCAACATCTTCCTGCAACGCAGCAGCAACTATCTGCTCCGGTGTCTGGTGAAGCCCTGTATACACTACTTCCATTCCTGCATCCCTGAGAGTTCTGGCAACAATTTTTGCCCCGCGGTCGTGTCCGTCCAAACCTGGTTTGGCTATTAAAATTTTTATCTTCTTTTCCAAATCTATAATTCTTTCAGATATACCACTTTATAAAAATTACGGGCTTGTTGTTAACAGAATTGTACCATCTTCTTTTATAATCTTGTAAATTTTATTTATCTTCTCGACTTGCTGGCCTTTGTATGAACCCAGTACATTCTTTACATAGTTTCTTGTTTCTTTAAAAGGCGGAATACCGGAATAATTCATTACATTGCTTTCACCTGCATTATAAGCAGCAAGAGCAAGTTCAAGGTCATTGTCAAACATCCTCATCAGGTAATCCAGATAAGCAACACCACCCTCTATGTTGTCTCTTGGATGGAACGGGTCCTTGACATTAAATCTCTTCGCTGTCTGAGGCATAAGCTGCATTAAACCCATTGCCCCTTTGGGAGAAACCGCTGCAGCGTTAAAGTTTGATTCCCTGCTTATAATACTCTGAATCAGTTTTGGGTCCTGTCCATACCTTTGAGCAACTTCATCTATTATTGGTTTTAAATTCCCTATGCTTTTCTTAGCTATCTGCGGTCTTTTATTATATGAGAATTTATTAAATATCTGGAGAAGTTTGTAATTGGAATTTTTTGGCCGGTCCGTATAATGAATAACTCCTTCCTCATCAACATACTTGTATATTTCTGCACTTGTCTCTAAATTAAGAAGAAGGAATAAACCTGCTGAAAAGATAAGGACTAAAAGACCTTTAGATCTGTAAAGCATGCTTTTAAATAGCATTTTTTACCCCCCATGTCAATAAAAATAGCACCAGAACTATATAAGGACTTAGGATATTTAATAGGTTAGTTTAAATATTTCTAACCCTGAACCCCACCAATGACTTAAAACCCTTAAACTCATTAACTCTTTAACCCATTGATTATTAATAAATTAACGGCTAAAACAAGCAATACTTAAAGGTTTACTTTATCCTGTATTCCTCATCCCTGCAGCTATACCGTTGATAGTTAACAGTATCATAGCAGTAATTTCTCTTTTATCTTTTACACTGATATTCTCTTTCCTTAACTTTGTTAAAAGGTTTACCTGAATATAACTTAAAGGGTCAACATAAGGATTTCTTAACTTTATAGAACGCTGCAGGAGCAGAGATTTATCTAAAAAATTCTTTTGGCCTGTAATTTTTAGAACCATCTCTTTTGTCAACTCATATTCATTTTCAATTATATGGAATATAGGTTCTCTCATCTTCTTGTCTTTTAAAAGCCCTGCATACCTTATCGCAATCCTCATATCAGCTTTTCCAAGAGTCATCTCTATATTGTCTATTATTGCTTTAAAAAATTGCCATCTTGAATACATCTCCTTTAAGGTTTTAATATTTTCTCTTTGATTTTTAATATAGTATCTGTAAAATGCTGTACCAACTCCAAACCATCCAGGCAAAACATGCCTGTTTTGCATCCACGCAAAAACCCACGGTATGGCTCTTAAATCTCCAATCCTTTTTCCGGGTTTCCTCTTTGCAGGCCTTGAACCTATGTTCAGTTCCCCAATCTCTTTTATAGGTGTTGCAGTATAAAAGTATTCAATAAAATCCTTTTTATTTATGAACTCTCTGTAGATTTTATATGATGTTTCTGATAATTCCTCCATAATCTCAGCCCATTCTTTTTGTCTTTTTAGAATCTCTTCAGATTCTTCCCTGCCCACTGTTGACAGAATAACTGCAGAAGTCACAGCCTCTAAGTTTCTCATTGCTATTTCCGGAAGCGAGTATTTAGATGATACAACTTCACCCTGCTCTGTTATCTTTATTTTCCCGTTAACAGTACCTTTGGGCTGAGCCAGAATCGCCTGGTTTGTTGGTCCACCGCCTCTTCCGACAGTTCCGCCTCTTCCGTGAAAAAGTTTCAGAGAAATGCCATTTTTCCGGGCAATCCTTGAAAGCTCAATCTGAGCCTTGTAAAGCTCCCAGTTAGAAGCCAGATAACCTCCGTCCTTGTTGCTGTCTGAGTATCCCAGCATTATCTCCTGTATCATCCCCCTTGCTTTTAAATGTTTTCTGTAACACTGGTTTTCAAAAAGAACAGACATAATCTCAGGAGATTTTTTCAAATCACGGATTGATTCAAACAAGGGTACAATATTGAGTTTGCTTATAACTTTTCCGTTTCCATTCCTTGTGTATAGCCCACTTGCTTTTGTCAGGTACAATACCTCAAGCACATTGCTTGCAGAACAAGTATTGCTGATAATATATGTGTCTATTGCCTTAGAAGATATCTCATCGAGCATTCTTTTAATGTTTTTAAATGTGTTAATTATTTTTCTTGTCTGGTGGGAAAGACTGATTGAGTTAAATGGACTATTATCAAATGAGAGCCTTTTTATCTTATCTGTCAACACACTGATTTTTTCATCTTCGTCAACTGTTATATAATCACTCTCAAACCAGTTTAAATTCTTTCCTATCTCAGCAATTGCTAAAGTATGCTGTTTTGAATGCTCTCTGATATCAAGTTTGGCAAGATGAATGCCAAACAGCTCAACCTGTCTTATAAGTTTTGTCAACTCGCCAAAAGCAATCCTCTCGCCGCAATGTGAAATTATACTTTCTTTTATTAGATTAAGGTCATTTAAAAGCTCATTTTCGTCTCTGTAATAACATTCAATTCTTTTTCTGTTTTTGTCTGGAGTTCTATTCCTGTTATATTCAATAGTGTTTCTTATTTTCTGAAGAATAAAAGCGAGCTTCCTTCTGTAAAGTTCACCACGGTTTCTCCTGATAACCATTTTTACAAAATCCGGCATTTCTTTTTCATCAGCCTTTAATGACTTTAGCAGTTTTCTGCTTACGCCTGTAATCCTTGTTGAAATGCCCAGAGATTTAATCAGCAATTCAACTGATACCCTGTATTTTTCAAGTATCATCTCTTTCTGCATTCTCAGTGCGGATTCCATAACATTATCATCAACAAGCGGATTTCCGTCCCGGTCACCACCAATCCATGAACCAAAGCGAAGGAACGTTGGAATTTTGAAGTCATGCCCGCCAAAATTATTTTTGAATTCATAGTTTATTTCATCATAGAGTCTTGGCAGTGTATCAAAGAAAATATCATCAAAGTAAAAAAGCCCGTTTCTTATTTCATCAAACACTGTTGGTTTTTCATGCCTTATCTCATCGGTTTGCCATAAGGCTGTTATTTCCCCGTATATATCATCAATAATCCTGTCTTTTTCAATTTGAGGCAAATATTCTTTTTCCAGCGAACAGAGGAGAATGGACATTCTCTTATGCTTATTTAAAATTGTCCTCCTCATCGCCTCAGTAGGGTGGGCAGTAATTATGAGTTCCGTTGCTAGTTTTTTAAAAAGACTTTCTATCTTTTTTAATGTTAAGCCTTCTCTTCTCAGTATAGCGGCAACCTCTGCCACTGAACCGGGCTGCGGTTTCGGTTCATCCATAACAAGGTACGCTCTTCTTCTTCTGATTCTGTGGTTTTGCTCTGCAATGTTTACAAGCTGGAAATATATTGAGAATGCCTTTATTATTTTATTGCTGGTCTCATTATCCATTTTTTCAATTTTTTTTATAAGTGCTTTTTCAAGATTTGCAGAAAATTCCGAGCGCAGTTCTTTACAGAGGATTCTTACTGATTCTACTGAATTGAAAACTTCAATTCCTTCCTGTTCCTTCAGGATGTTGCCGAGCGCATTGCCGAGAAAATACACATCTTTTCTCAGAGGCTCGTCTTTTTGAAATCTGCTGTTTTTTTTCATTTGAAGAAAAACGAAACAAGAAAAGAATTTAATTTGAAATCTTTAATCTTCTTTTTTACCTGTATTCTTCTGTGAATCTGACGCATATGGGCACCCACCCGGAGGAGGACCCTGAAGACTTGAAGAACCTGAAGATTTTGGAACAAAATTTACTTTTCCGTATCTCTTTAATTCGTTTACCATATCAGCAGTTGATTCATTCTTTTTTGTTGAAAAATTTGAAAGGACCCTTTTCATCCTCCTGCTGCCGCAACTGCTGCATTTACGGCTGAAAAATTTAAACTCATCCACCTTTTCAATAAATGTTGTTGTTCTACTGCATTTCCTGCACTGGTACTCGTAAACCGGCATCTTTTTGCTCCGCAATTTTTTCAATTTCAGATATTTTCTTTCTTATTCTGAGCACTTCAGCTACAGACCACGCCTGAGCCATACAGCCCTTTGGTGCATATGGCTCACTGCCATCAAAATATTCAGAAATAAATCCGATTCCGGTATCTTTGATATGCTCAGAAATAGGTTCTATCATCACTTTTACCCGGTTAACAGCTTCAAGAGAATTCTCCTTAACCTTCAGATACGCATCAATGAAAAACCCGAGCAGCCATGTCCAGTAATGAATCTGCTGCTGAGAACTGTCAAACCGTAAAAAGTCAGGCTTCTGAATAATCCCGCTATTTGTCACAGTTCTGGGAAAATCTTTTATTCCAAGCGGTGAAAAGAGTTTTGCATGAACAGCATTAACTATTCTGTTTTCTTTTTCTCTCGGGAGTATTGAAAAAGGCAGTGCAACTGCTATTATCTGGTTCGGTTTCAGAAAATTATCTGTTTTGTTCTTCCCTATTGAGTCGTACAGATAGCCCTCTTCTTCAAACCAGAATTTATTCAGGAATGACTCCTTTACTTTTTCAGATATTTCCTGATACTCATCTGCTGGCTTCCCAAGGGATTCTGCAATTTCAGCGGCAATCCTTAAAGAGTTGTACCACAGGGCTTGCACTTCAACTGTTTTGCTAAATCTTTGAAACAAAGGAATCTCTTCATTTCTTGCATTAAACCATGTAAGCTTGTACCTGCTTTCTTTTGAGAATATCAGCCCGTCATCATCCATCAATATTCCAAAATCAAGACCTCTTTTATAGGATGAAATTATTTCTTCAATGGTCTGCCAGAGATATTTATTTATAAAATCTGAATCTCCGGTAGCCTTAAAATAATTATAGCAAGCCACAATGAACCACAAAGATGCATCGATGCTGTTGTAATGTGGGGTTTCTCCCCATTCAGGAAAATTGTTTGGTATTAACCCGTCTTTTATGTTCTTGGCAAAAGTAAGAAGAATCAGTTTTGCGTCAGAAAAGCGGTTTGTAACAAGGCAAAGACCATTAAGGGCTATCATCACATCTCTTCCCCAATCGCTTAGCCAGTGATAGCCTGCAAGTATTGTTTTCCCATATTTTGGAAATACTTTCCTGCTATCGTTTATAGCCCTGTCAACAACAAAGCAGTCAGATGCTCTTACAAGGGTTGTCTGAATTTCATCAATTGCACCTGAGTTTTTTACGATTTTTTCAATCCTGGCAGATTCATCTTTTCTTGCCCTTTTCACATCAAAATCTTTTGGCACCTGCTTATCGCTTATAACAATTGAAATCTCTGCATCCCCTTTAACAGATGTTATGAAATAACCAATATTGTACAAATCCTCTATATAATCCAATCCCCTTGCTCTCTCAACTTCATACTCAAAACTCTTGTACCAGTATCCTCCCGGAGTAAAACTTAAATCCTTCCCCTGCACATAAATTGCAGGAGTATCATTGTAAGGCTCAATACTCACATTATAATCTTTGACTTCAAGGCCGGTATTAAATCCCTTGTTCTCTTTCATAAGCCAGTGAAAATCCCTGCATGCTATCAGAGGGGAAATTATGAAGCTGATTTTTCTGCTGGAATTGTATATTTGGTATGTAACAACAGTTGTATTTTCACCATTTATCATAAAAATCTCTTTCTCAATAATTATATCTTCTATGGAATAAGTAAATTTCGGGAAAGGATCCTGTTTGAACCCCTGCATAAAAAGATATCCCTGAGGGTGAATTGTCTTGGGGTAACGGTTTGTGGATAAAAGGTAGGATATTCCCTTGATACCAACAACTTCTTCAAGCTTCGAAAGAAGAACCATCCTTCCGAGAGGAGGCCTTGTTGCTGCAACCAATAATCCGTGGTAGCGCCTGGTATTGCATCCAATAATAGTTGATGATGAATACCCTCCGATTCCGTTTGTTACAAGCCATTCCTTTCTTGATGCAATCTTTAAATTCCCTACCACATCCTTACCAAAGGAAATCATATGGCAACCTCTTTTTGTCATTAAGGGCAAAACTCTGAGTGTTTTTATCTTAAATCTAATTCTTGCAATTCACTGCAGCTTTCCCTAAAAACTTTGCCGCAGAGCCCAGTTCTTCTTCAATTCTGAGAAGCTGATTATATTTTGCAATCCTGTCAGTCCTGCTTGCTGACCCGGTTTTAATCTGTCCTGTGTTGGCAGCAACAACAAGATCAGCAATTGTTGTATCCTCTGTCTCTCCTGACCTGTGAGAGACCACAACAGTATATCCTGCCTTTTTAGCCATTTCAATTGCTTCTAAAGTCTCTGTCAGAGTCCCAATCTGGTTAACCTTAATCAGTATGGAATTAGCCACTCCAAGATTTATCCCTCTCTTTAACCTCTCCGTATTTGTAACAAAAAGATCATCTCCAACAATCTGGATTTTTCCTCCAAGCTCGTCAGTCAGCATTTTCCATCCCTCCCAGTCGTCTTCTGCAAGACCATCTTCAATCGAAATAATCGGGTATTTCTTTATCCACTTTTTGTAAAACTCAATCATATCTTCAGATGATTTTTTTGAGCCATCAGATTTTTTAAAAACATATTTCTTATTCTCATAAAATGAACTTGCCGCAGGATCAAGAGCAAGGCAGACATCCCTGCCTGCTGTGTATCCTGCCCTGTCAATCGCCTCAAGTATAACTTCAACTGCTTCTTCATTTGACTTCAGGTTTGGAGCAAATCCTCCCTCATCCCCAACTGCTGTGTTGTATTTCTTTTTTGAGAGTACTTTTTTCAGGCTATGAAAGACCTCAGTTCCCATGCGAAGCCCTTCTGAAAATGATTTTGCCCCAACAGGCATTATCATAAATTCCTGAAGGTCAACATTGTTATCCGCATGAGCCCCACCGTTTAGTATGTTCATCATAGGTACTGGCAGAGTCTTAGCGTTTGTCCCACCTAAATACCTGTAAAGAGGAATTCCCAGATAATTTGCAGCAGCCTTGGCCACAGCAAGAGAAACTCCGAGTATTGCATTTGCTCCAAGTTTTTCCTTGTTTTTTGTGCCATCTAACTCTATCATTTTTCTGTCAATTTCTACCTGGTTGAGAACATCCATCCCCTTGATGGACTTTGCTATGAATCTGTTAACATTACAGACAGCCTTCAGTACTCCCTTTCCGTTATATCTGTTTTTCTCACCGTCTCTAAGCTCAACAGCCTCGTGTTTACCTGTTGACGCGCCCGAAGGCACAGCAGCCCTTCCAATGACTCCACAGGCTAATTTTACATCCACTTCTACAGTAGGATTCCCCCTTGAATCAAGAATCTCTCTCCCCTTCACTTCTACTATTTCTCTCATCTGGTCCTCCTTAAGAAGAAATTAATTATTACAAATATTTTAAATTTTAATCTCAATAAATCCTTAATTTTTTATTATAGCATTTAAGAATTACGTGTCAAATCACAAATTCTTTAATAAGAAATTGATTTTTGGATTATTCTTTGCTTAAAGAGTGAATATGGAAAGCTGGAAAGATAATATTTATTTTATTCTTGTTGAGCCTATCGAACCGGGAAACATAGGTGCCTCTGCCCGCGCAATAAAGAATATGGGCTTTAAAAATCTCTGCCTTGTGAACCCTCCTTTTTTAATGACAAAAGAAGCAAAACTCTTTGCATATAATGCCCTTGATATTCTGGAATCAGCAAAAATTCATAAATCACTTTCTGATGCAATCAGCGATAAATCAATTATTTTAGGAACAACAAGAAGGCTTGGTAAAGCCCGCGGGATAATTTTTCCTGTTAACGAAGGAATAAATAAAATATTTGATGTTATAAACAATAACAAGGTTGCAATTCTTTTTGGGAGAGAGAACAAGGGACTCTTAAATGAAGAAATAGATGAATGTGGGTTTCTGTTAACAATTCCAACCAGTAAAGAACACCGCTCATTAAATCTCTCACAGGCAGTCCTGCTTGTTGCCTATGAACTCTCAAAGGCAGGAGACACAGACAAGAACGAAGGCTGTACACACGACAAACTCCTTGTTAACCACAAAAAACTTGATTTTCTTCTTGATAGAATATCACGCACCCTTGACCTTCTTGGATATATTCCAAAAGGTGATGACAATTTAAAAGAGAGGATTATGTGGAATTTAAAACATTTCATCGGAAGAGCCGGCATTGCCGAGTGGGAACTGAATATGCTTCACGGAATATGTACGCAGATTGAGAAGAAGGTAAAAGGAGAATAATTGACAATCCACTTTAAGTAGAAATTATCTTCAACACCTCCTGAAGAATATTATCCTTGCTTATTTTCCTAACCTCTTTGCTTCTCCTGTCCCTGATTTCCAGTTTTCCTTCTTTTAAAACCTTCTCACCTACGGTAACCCTGATAGGAATACCTATGAGGTCAGAATCCTTAAACTTCACACCAGGCCTGTCATCTCTGTCATCAATAAGGACATCCACCCCTTTTTCTAAAAACTCATTATAAATCTTCTCAGAAACCTCAACTGTTTCCTTGTGGTTCATATTAAGAGGCAGGATTATAACCTTAAACGGCGCTATCGGAAGGGGCCAGATGATCCCATCAGTATCGTGGTTCTGCTCAATTGCAGCAGCCATTGTCCTGCTCACTCCTATGCCGTAACAGCCCATTATCATCAAACACTCTTTTCCCTCTGAATCAAGAAATATAGCTTTTAAGCTCTCGCTGTACTTTGTTCCAAGCTTAAAAATATGCCCTACCTCTATCCCTCTGGTAAAAATTAATTTTCCATGACACCTCGGACAGGGATCATTCTCTCTTGTATTCCTTAAATCATAAAATGTATCTATATTAAAATCCCTGCCAAGATTTACATTTATATAATGCTTATCAGGGGAATTTGCACCGGTAACAAAATTCGCCATCCCTTTTACAGACCTGTCAGCTATAATCCTAATCCCTGAAAGCCCTACAGGACCAGCAAATCCCTTGGGAGATTTTGTTGCCTTCTTAACCATTTCATCACTTGCAAGATTTATCTCTTTGCAGTTTAATATTTTCTTAAGCTTGAAGTCATTAACCTCGCAATCCCCTTTTACAAGAACAGCAACAGGCTTACTATCAGCAACATAGATTAATGTTTTCACCAGATTACTTTTTTCACATTTCAAAAACCCTGCAACCTCTTCAACTGACTTAAGTCCCGGTGTCTCCACAATTTTAAGAGTTTCGAGTTTCAAGTTTCGAGTTTCAAGTTTCTCATCCTCAGTACTCTTTACTCCTGATTCCTCACTTTTGCCTTTTGCCTTTTGCCTTTTGCCTTCTTCTTCACCAACTTCCGCCCTTTCAATATTTGCCGCATAACTGCATTTATCACAGCTTGCAATTATTTCTTCACCTGTATCTGCAAGTACCATGAACTCGTGTGAAAAAGAACCTCCAATAGTCCCTGTCTCCGCCTCAACAGCCCTGAACCTCAAGCCACACCTTTCAAAAATTCTTGAATATGCCTCGTGCATCTTCCTGTAAGTTTTTTCAGCCCCCTCATTATCCGCATCAAAGCTGTAGGCATCCTTCATTGAAAATTCTCTCGCTCGCATAACCCCAAACCTTGGTCTTATCTCATCCCTGAACTTTGTCTGAATCTGGTAGAGATTTAAAGGAAGCTGTCTGTAGGATTTGACCTCTTTCCTTACAAGGTCTGTAATAACCTCTTCATGTGTAGGACCAAAACAAAAATCCCTGTTGTTCCTGTCCTTTATACGCAGAAGCTCTTTTCCGTACTGTTCCCACCTTCCGCTTTCCTGCCACAGTTCAGCAGGCTGAATCGCAGGCATTAAAAGCTCTATTGCCCCTGCCCTGTTCATCTCCTCCCTGACGATATTCTCTATCTTCTTTATAACTCTGTAACCAAGTGGCAGAAAATTATATATCCCTGATGACAATTTTCTTATCATTCCGGCTCTGAGCATAAGCTTGTGACTTACAACCTCTGCTTCTGTCGGTTCTTCTTTTAAAGTAGGTATTAAATATTTACTCCAGCGCAATTTATTCTCCTTACAATTACTCCATAGCTTCAAAGGAAATCCTAATCAACTTGTCTGTTCAACAATCTCAAGCTTAAAGGGAATATAGCTTTGTATTGCTTTAAAATCTTTCCCATTCTTTGTAAACAATATTGCTCCAATTTTCCATGCGGATATGGCAATAAATACATCATTAGTCAACGAAGCAGATTTCTTCACATCATAACCCATTTTTCTTTTGAGAGTATTCAAGATGTTTCCAGCAGTTATATAATCCTGAAGAGGATGGAGAACAATTCTATTACTCTTCTCGCTGATATACCTTAATTTTTCTATAATTTTTCTTTCCTCATCTCTTTTACATCCAGCAAGAAGCTCTGTGATTATAATTGGAGCAAGATATTTAAAATATCCATCTCTTAAAAATATTTCCTCATGAGTTCCTTTATTGAAATAGTCAATATAAATATCCGTATCTACGATAACCTTCAACTATATACCTTCTCAATTTTAGTTTTTCCTTTTGATTTTTTAAGAAGCTTGTTTATCTTAGCTTCCTCAGCTAAATATTTTAGCGCATAAATTATTACCTCTGTATCTGTGTTTTTTCCAACATACTTTTTTGCTTCTTCAATTAAACCCTGCTCAAGAATTATATGTTTATGTTTTAAGGGCATTTCTACCACCTCCATTTTATGTTCATGTATTATTATATTATGTTCATCAATTTGTCAAAGAAAAATATTTCAGTATGCTAAAAAAATCATCAAATTCTGTAAAAGTAAAATTTTTTGATGCACATATCCCTCTTGATGTACTACCATACACAAAAGAAGAATTAGAAGAAATGAAAAAATAAGGAGAAATCTCAGGTCTTGAAAGAATATGGAGTCCTCTGGCAGGATATTGACTGGCAATTTAGAGGTGAAAAAGGAATTGGAATGAAAATCTCAGGAGATGACAGCAATCTGGTCAATATAAAAAGTGCTGTAATTTCTCTGCTTAAAAGTTATCTTGATTGTATTGCAAAGAAAAAAGATATGAAATTTACTGAAGATGATGAGAAAAATATGTTCTCTTTCCGTTTCAGGCTCTCTGAATTTATCCTTGTAAAAGACTCGAGCACAAAAATCTGCTTTGAAAAAGGAGTTCCTCTTGAAACTCTGTCACCAATGATTTTGCCGCCTGTGGTAAGATTTTGATTCCATTTCTTCTAACCCTCTTTCCTTGGGGGGAGAATAAATTGCTCATTTCCTTCTTCTGCCTCAATGGCTGAAAGATCTAAGGTAATTGGTAAATTATTTTTTTGTCCTGTCTGTTACAAAACTCTCAGATCTATCTGATTTCTGTTTCTTTGTAATAAAATGCCAAGATATCTTTGCAGGAATATCCCTTTTTAGCCATGCTGTATGCACCCCACTGGCTCATGCCAACTCCATGACCGAATCCTCTGCCAGAAAATTCCACCAGATTTCCCTTTTTCCTGATTTCACACAGCGTACTTTTCATATTATAAGGCCCGATTTTCAGGCGAAATGTATTGCCGTTAAGTTCAAGTTTGCCTCCTTGATGAGATATTGAAACCTTGACAATCCTTCCATATCTACTCTTTTTTACAGGAACTATTTCAAAAATTTTACTGACTTTTATTCCGTTGTCATTAAGTAGTTTTTCAAGTTCTATCAATTTTATAGAATATGACCATTTATAATCCGGAAAGTCTATGCTGAACTCATCCTTATTCTCATCTAAATATGGCAAATCAATACCCCAGACATTCTCTGAATCCTCAAGAAAGCCACCGCTGTTTGAGTGAAAATAGGCAAGAATTAACTTTCCTTTATATGTAATAACTTTGCCTTTTGTAAGGTCAACAGCGTTGTTGCTTGTTTTATTCTCTTTGTCAAACCCTCCATAAACCTGTGAAAATTTTGTTGCATCAAGGTCAAATGGTTTATTCCTGCTCAGCTTTGCTCTGAACAGGGCATAGGTTCTCGATGCTATTGCCTGCGCCTTAAGGGCTTCAATATTCCAGTTCGGACTAACCTCCTTAGGAAGTACGCCATAAAGGTATTCCTCTATGTTTAGCCTGTTTATTATTAGTAACTCATCATTGTCCTTTAATGCAGTTATCTTCCCTCTCAAATGTTTTCCGTCTATAGTTATCAAATGGCGATTTTCAGGCTCAATGGTTATCTGCTGAAAAGGAGAATCTTTTGAATCAACAACTATACCGTTCTTTGATACTGATATTTCTGTTTCTCTTTTTGGTATACAATTATTGATTCCTGAAAAATAAAATATTTTAATTCCTTCCTTTGAACCAATCCTGAAACTTTTACCTCTTTTGAAAACAACCCTTATCTCTTCATTTGAATAGTTTTTTCTCCATTCTAAAGACTGTTTCCCCAATGATATTTCCATGATATAATCTTCACACTGCCGAAGAATAAGTTCTGCTGTTTCTCTTTGTTCTGCATCAGGATAATTCATCAGAAAATATTTCAGCTTATCCTGAGACTTTGTGTAATCACGCATTTCAAAAAAAGCTTTACCAAGTTTTAAGTAAATTTCTCCTGAATTATTTTTATCAACAGAAAGGAATAAGGCTTTATTATACTCCTCTATTGCTTTTTCATAATATTCAAAAAAATCTCCGTAAATATCCCCTTTGATTTTATGGGCAAGGGCAATATCAGGCTTCTTATCTGACGTGTCAATGACCTCTTTTGCGAGTATTGAAGCCCCGATGAAATCATTCTTAGCCAAAAGTTCTCTTGCCCTGTCTATCCTGAAGTCTATTTTTGTATTATTATCCGAGAAGGAGTTTAATGAAGGAATTACAAGAAATATTATTAATATAATAGATTTTGCTGGCTTTTTCATTAATAGTCTTTATCTTTGGAAAATTCCAATTGCATTTATGATTTTACCTGCCCCTTTTACATAAAGCTCAATATTTTTATTTCCAAAAAACATCTGCGCTGATGGACCTCCGTCAAGATTCAGAGAGTCATTGCACCCCAATCTTTTCATCACTTCAGCAAGTTCATAGAGAGACAAGCCGTTAAATCCTGTTTCGCTTGCAAGCATCAGAATCTTTTTTTCTTTTGTCAATCCTATCGCTGTACGAGGGAGTAGTTTAAATTCATTAAATACTGAAGGCTTGTCTATCCTTATCTCTCCATCTTTAACCAACACAGGACCCGCCTGAACTGCCTGTAAAATATCAGGAGATTTTTTATAATTTTCCTTGTAAATGATTTCTGCTGTTCTATCTTTTTTCACCAGAAAAACTCCGTTTATTCCTGCAAGCCACTTTGAGATTTCACGCCCGTCAGCAGTCAGTATCCCGACAGGTTTCAGGCTTTTCTTATCTTTTTCATAGTCATAGTATCCCCCTGTCACTGCACCAATAGCACCTGACTTTTTCACAAGGTCTCTTATATCAGCCCCCATCTTTTCTCCGTAGTCATGGCAGTAAACAAGACGGAGTACGGTATTTTTTGGGTCAATTCGCAAAATCTTAATATTTACTTTCTGGACTCTATCTATGAACCCTGTCTCTTTTTCAACATCTTCTTTTCTTAATCCGATTCCGTACCAATCAGGACGATGCAATGCGATTTCCTTAATCTCAACTCCATCAGCAACAATTTTCCAATTTTTCTCAGAAAATAGCCCATCATAATTAAGTTCTCTGCTTATCTCTTTTGCAAAGGAACAAGGCAGAGAAAAAATTAAAAAAATAACTGCTAATAGTTTTATGAATATATTTTTTTGATACATTTCGCCCCTGCTGTTCATTTTTCGCTATTCACTTACTTCAAATTCAAAAATCCTAACGATACACTCTCACTCAAGCCTTCCCCCATCAACAGGGCAGAATTCCCAGGATTTTTCATAATAGATGTGTGTATTATTTATTGTGCAGCGTTTGTATTTTTTTATCTCTTCAGAATTTTTATTATCCCTGCTTTCGATATTAATTTTTTCTTCTTTTGTTTCCTTTATTTCAGGCTTTTTACCTTGTTCTCTTTTATCTGTAGTTATATCACCCTTGAAACCTTCAAGTTTTAATCCGTTCTCACTGCCAGACTTAACAAAAGTGATTTTATTTATATCCTTAATTTCAAATATCATTCTTCTGCTCTCAGAAAATCCAAAAAACTCACCATTTAATTTAAAATCATTCTTCATCCCTTTTATCATCTCACCGTTTTCCATTAATATGCTTATTTCATTGCTGTTAAAACCAATCTCTTTCACAACAGAGAAATAAATTTTATCCCAACCCTCATTTCTTCTTTTTAACAAGAAATCATTCTTCTCTGTAAAAAAACCATCACTCCAGTTCAGCATAACATTTTTAATATAAAATTCTTTACCATCTTCTTTCAACACAGTCGCATCAATAGAATAAGATAAAAAAGGAATTGATAAAAAAGCTGATACTGCAAATAGCAAAGCTATAATTTTTTTTAACATTTGATATTACTCCAGATTGAGTTTTAACATTTACTTGAATTTTGAGTTTTGTAATTTGACATTAATCTGCCTGCCCTTTATGGCTTATATAATAATTCAATCTCGTCATATCTGAAGACAGGTCCATCCGTACAAACATATTTATCATCTATTCTGCAGTGTCCGCAGAATCCAATGCCGCATTTCATCTGACGCTCAAGAGAAGTTATAATATCTCTTTTGTCAAGCCCGTTTTTGAGCAGGGAGGAGAATACGGAACTAAGCATTGCGTTGGGACCGCATACAAAAGCAGTTGTACCAAGAGGATTAATTTTAAAATTATCAAGAAGTAATCCAACTACCCCCTTTTTCCCTTTCCAGTTCTCATCAGGAAAATCAACAGTTGTTTCAATATTTACATCATTTTTCTCTGACCATAGATTTATGTCATCTTTAAATGGCATGTCCTGCGGAGTCCTTGCTCCAAACAGGATATCTATTCTCCCAAATGACTTTCTTTCTAAAATTAAAGCCTCAACCAATGGTTTCAATGCTCCCATTCCCATTCCGCCTGCAACAATAATACTGTCTCTGTTTTTAAGTGCATTAATATCAAAACCGTTTCCAAAAGGTCCACGGATACCAAGTTTATCTCCGGGCTTCATTGAGAATAACTGCGTGGTTAATTTTCCGACCTTTGCAACCGTTACCTCAATCTTTCCATCTCTTGCAGGAAATGACGAAAAAGCAAATGCAGCCTCACCATACCCAAAAACAGAAAACATCATAAACTGCCCGGGCTTATATGCAAAACAATTCTCATTGGAAACAGAAAACACGAAGGTTCTGATATCTCTTGCCTCTTCTTTGAAAGATTCAATTTTTGCTATTATTGGAAGATATTCATTGTTCATCTTTTCATATCCCATAAATCCAGACAATCAATCGCAGGCTAAAGACTGCGGCTACATTTTGGTTCTTTGTTTTTGATTTTCATCAACACCGCTCCTGTTCCTATATCACCTAAGCATACCACATCACACCGACCACACCCGGTGCATCCGGCGCTGCTGTACCGTTCTTCAAAATATTTTAGCCTGTGCATAAATCTGTATTTCAATCTTTCGCCAGGTGTAGGAATAGGGTTATATGCGTGAACCATTCTTGAAAACCCTGAAAACAGACATGAATCCCAGTACCTGTATCTTTTGATTAATTCATTTTCAAAGTCTTCAATTGTATTATAACAGGTACAAACAGGACAAACATAGCAACACCCTCCGCAGTCCTGACAGCTTAGTGCAATATTCTCCCATGCCTTAGAGCTAACCTTCCCCTTTCTTAGATTCTCTATTGTTTTCGCAAACGGATTGTTTCTTTTTATCTTTTCTTCTAAAATTTTAACATTCTCTTCTCTTAACTTGAAATCTCTCTTTTCTGTTTCACTAAACAGTAACCTGTTTTTTTTTAATATTTCTTTTCCCGCTTCAGTCTCTGCCTCTATAAGATATCCGTCTTCCAAGCCTGAAAGCCGTAAATCATAGCCATCACAATAAAGCGTCTCTCCGGGAATGGCTGTGCAGAAACACTCGGGAGCACATTCATTACAAAGAAAATTAACAACTACTGTGTTCTGCCTGAGTTTCTGATAGTAGGAGTCTGTTCTTTCTCCAGAAAAAAACCTGTCAACTCCATTTATAGCTTTCAAATCACATGTTCTTATCCCAAAAATCAGCTTTTTCCTTGTTTTCCTCTCTTCCTTATCAACTAAAGTTTTTAATTCATTCAAATCCATCTTGAACATCAGCTCTATCTGCGGGAAAAAAAATCTTTTTGGAGACTCAACAGCATTTATGTAATCAAGGGTGATATCAGAGGAGTTTTTTATATGGTTAAAAAATATATCCCCTCCTGTCTTTACAGGAGCTATCACTTCAAATTCACTGCACAGTGAATCAATGAGTTTAAATAAATTCTCTCTTGATATTTTTTTTATCTGCAACTTCATAATGTTTCTACATTTTCTCAATCTTTACACTGCAGACCTTAAACTCTGGTATCTTAGCCTCCCTGTCAACTGCAGGGTTTGTTAAAAGATTTGCAGCTGCCTCAGCAAAATGGAATGGAATAAACACAACCCCTTCAGGAACCCTTTCAGTCACAAGCGCTTTTGTAACAAGCTCTCCCCTCCTTGATATTATCTTCACATTCTCACTGTTCTTGATTTTTCTCTTTCCCGCATCAAATGGATTTATCTCTACAAATCCTTCAGAAACTTCCCTTTCAAGCGTTCCAACCTTTCTTGTCATTGTGCCAGTATGCCAGTGATAATAAATCCTTCCTGTTGTAAGCACCATCGGGAATTCCTTATCAGGAACCTCATCAGGCTCAGTAAACTCAACTGGATTGAAATACCCCTTCCCCCTTGGGAATTCTTTTTCATGCAGATATGATGTTCCTTTAGAATTTTTGTCAGCACAGGGCCATTGGAGATATTTTTCCTTTTCAAGTCTTTTGTAATTAATGCCACCATAAATAGGCGTAAGTGAAGCTATCTCGTCCATAACTTCTTCAGGACATCTGTAGTCCATTTTTAGCCCGAATCTTTTGCTTAACTCACTTATTATTTTCCAGTCAGGAAGGCTTTCTCCAAATTCAGGCACAGCTTGCCTTATTCTCTGAACAGCCCTGTCAGTATTTGTAAAAGTTCCGTCTTTTTCAGCAAAACTTGCAGATGGCAAAACCACATCTGCTATCTCAGCAGTTTCAGTCATAAACAATTCGATAACAACAAGGAATTCAAGTTTCTTGAGCGATTCTTTAACGTGATTGATATGAGGGTCTGAAAGTAGTGGATTCTCTCCCATTATAATCAGCCCTTTAATCTTTCCACTGCCGGCGCCATCAATCATTTCTGTAATGGTCATTCCCGGAGTATCAGGAATCTTTACTCCCCATGCCTTTTCAAATTTTTCTCTTACTTCTTTGATATTGACTTTTTGGTACCCAGTAAGAAAATTTGGAAGTGCTCCCATATCACATGCACCCTGCACATTGTTATGTCCCCGTAATGGGTTTACTCCTGTAAATTGTTTTCCAATGTGTCCGGTTACCATAGCTAAATTGGCAAGCCCTGTAACATTGTCAGTTCCTGTTATATGCTGGGTAATTCCCATACCGTAAACAATCATTCCGGTTTCCGATTTTGCATAAGCCTCTGCTGCCTGGTACAGAAGCCTTTCAGGAATGCCTGTTATCTTTTTAACCTCTGAAGGAGTATATTTTTTTACTGCAGAAACCAGCCCCTCATAGTTCTCAGTCCTGCTCTTTATAAAATCTTCGTTAACCCATC
The DNA here is from genome assembly GCA_001790855.1 of Candidatus Schekmanbacteria bacterium RIFCSPLOWO2_02_FULL_38_14. Classification (NCBI taxonomy): domain Bacteria; phylum Candidatus Schekmaniibacteriota; species Candidatus Schekmanbacteria bacterium RIFCSPLOWO2_02_FULL_38_14. The sequence continues at coordinate 206,903 of MGDH01000011.1, forward strand.
CCTCATCAACTATTATCTTTATCATACCGTTTATCCATGCAACATCTGTTCCGGGTTTCTGCCCGAGATAAAGATAAGCAAACCTGCTTAAAGGAATCCTTCGCGGGTCAACCACTATCAGCTTTGTTCCTTTTTCAACTGCCCTCCTTATTTTCGCACCAACCATTGGATGCTGCTCTGTCGGATTCGAACCTGTCAGAAGTATCGCTTTAGCATCCTCTATTTCGTTCTGGCTGTTTGTCATTGCACCAGACCCAAAAGCCTTTACAAGCCCTGTAACAGTTGATGAGTGGCATAGCCTTGCGCAGTGGTCTATATTGTTGGTGCCTATCGCTCCCCTTGCAAATTTCATCATCAGATAATTCTCCTCATTGGTAGCTTTTGCTGAAGAAAATATCCCTATGCTTTCAGGACCGTACTTAATTATCAGTTTTTTAAATCTGCTTACAATTTCATCAAGCGCCGTTTCCCATGAGATTTTTCTGAACTTATCCTCTTTTTTTATGAGCGGGCTTGCAAGCCTTCCATGTCCCCTTAAAAGCTCAGGGATAGTCCATCCCTTTGCGCACAAAGTGCCTTTGGTTACATAATGGGAGCGCTGCGGCGTAACTCCGATTACATGGTCGCCTTCAACATTCAAAAACATGCCACACCCACATCCACAATAAACACATATAGTAGGAACTCTTTTCATAAAAAATCTATTTTTCTTTTTTGATCATACCAAAAATCTCTCTAACAAAATATTATCCTTTATTATTTTTCTTCAACATCCCAATTGTTTTCTTGTTTTGGTCAATATTTTTTCAATAGACTCTCATTTTTTACAATTCCCTTGACAAAAGTATGTCATGGGGTTTATTTATATTAGTAAAAGGATAGCATGATATGCAAAAAATAATTATTACATTATTATTCATTTCCATTCTTATTTTCCAACCTCTTTTTGCAAGCGCGGATGAATATGACAGAAATGAGGCTTTTGTTTCTTGGAAACTTATGGCATATTCCTTATATCCCTTTGGGTATACATTGGAAAAACTAATTGTTAAACCGGGACACTGGCTGTTCTCGCTTCCTTTTCTTAAAGATATATCAGGACATGAAGAATTAAGCAAGAGTCTGGTTTCCATGGATTCGGAAGACAATTTTGAATCATATGAGAAGCTTAAATCACTTTACCTTGAGACCAAAAGTCAGACTGAAAAACCAGAAAAAGTTGCTCAGAATGCTGAAAACCTTGCTTCTGCAGAAGAAGCAATTACTGATAATGCCAAAAAATTTGCCGCAAGGGCAAGAACATCAGCTGCAAGGGCTGAGAATTCTGCTTCTCAGTCAGAAGATGCAGCTATAAAAGCTGAGGAGGCTGCCGGCAAAGCTGAACTATCAGCCCAGAAAGCTGAAGCCGTATTCAATAAACTGTTACAAAAGTAACCAAGCATCACCTCTCTTAATAACAATCCTCTAAACCATACCTGATTACAGTCCGAAAGAATTTTTGTTCTTAAATCGCAAACAAAATTTTCTATGGGCATCAAAAACACATTTAATGAAAACAAATTCAAACAAGTGACCCTTATTGTTTTTCTTGCCCAAATCTTAACAGCAGGGTGCCTGTTTATAATTTTAAGCGCAATGATTCTGACTGTTCTGATTTAATATCTTCTCAATCTGATATTTGAGAATTTCAATCTATCCAGTCTGAACAGATTCTATCTCCTCCAAAATTTCCCTTGCTGCTCTGGCTGGATCAGACGCATTTCGTATTGGTCTTCCTACAACAATGAAATCTGAGCCTGAAATAACAGCTTCTGAAGCGGTTGCAGTTCTTTTCTGGTCATCAGGAGGAAAATTTTTCCCTCTGATTCCCGGAGTAATAACTTTAAAATTTCTGCCACACTCATTCTTTATAATAGAGATTTCCTTTGGAGAGCAGACAACACCGCCAAGACCTGAATCTTTTGCAATCTTTGCAAGGACTGTTACCTCATCAAGAACCGGGTTGATGATTCCCAATTCCTTAAGCTCTTCATTGCTCAAACTTGTAAGTATGGTTACAGCAATAATCAAAGGATATGTTATTTTCTCTTTCTCACATACATTTCCAACATCTTTAACCACCCTCTTCATCATTTCTCTCCCGCCAAGGGCATGAACATTAAAAATGGAAACACCGAGCCTTGCTGCCTGAATCCCTGCTTTTGCAACTGTAGTCGGTATGTCGTGGAATTTCAAATCCAGAAAAACCTTTGCTCCATGACCCAATATCTTTTCAACAACCTTTGGCCCGCATTTGGTGAAAAGCTCTTTCCCGACTTTAAAAATACCAACATAATCCTTAAGCCTTAAGACCCATTCCTCGGCCTCTTTAAGACTTTCTACATCCAAGGCAAATATAAGTTTATTTTTGGCGTTCATTTAATGTGTTTATATTTTATTTCAATTTTGATATTAAAACTAATTAATTATTTATATTATCCTGATATTTAAAGTCAAAGGAATTTGAAAATATTTTATCAGGTAAGTCACTTGACATAATTTAAGTTTTAACCCTTGACTGAACAGATTTCTTATTATAAAAATATTCCGCTGTTTTTGCAGCAAACACCTAAAATTAAAAAATCATGAAAGATAATAAAAAATGAAAGAGAAAAATACCAGAGATAAAGAAAACGAACCTCTTGATGAAGTGATTGAAACTACTTCCCGTATCCCTGTCAAACTGCTTTATACACCTTCAGACCTGAGCAAGCTTCAATACGAAAAAGACCTCAGCTACCCTGGTCATTACCCATTCACAAGAGGGGTTCAGCCAACAATGTACAGGGAAAGGCTTTGGACAATGCGTCAGTATGCCGGATTTGGGACAGCAGAAGAATCTAATATCAGGTACAGATATCTTCTGGAACAGGGACAGACAGGCTTGAGTGTTGCTTTCGACCTTCCAACACAAATGGGCTATGACTCAGACCATCCATATGCAACAGGAGAAATTGGAAAAGTAGGCGTTGCAATAGATTCTCTCGAGGATATGGAAATTCTTTTTAATAAAATACCGCTTGACAGAGTCAGCACTTCAATGACCATCAATTCTACAGCAATAATACTTCTGACAATGTATATGGCTGTTGCTGAAAAACAGAAAGTTGAAGTAAAAACCATATCAGGAACAATTCAGAATGACATCCTAAAGGAATATTTTGCCAGAGGGACATATATTTTCCCTCCAAAACCATCAATGAGGATTATCACTGATATTTTTGCCTTCTGCAAGGATAACCTTCCAAGGTTTAACACAATAAGCATCAGTGGATATCATATAAGAGAAGCTGGCTCTTCTGCAGTGCAGGAAATTGCCTTTACCCTTGCCGATGGTATAGCATATGTAGAAGCTGCTTTAAATGCGGGGCTTAAGGTTGATGATTTTACCAAGCGTATTTCGTTCTTTTTTAATGTGCATAATAATTTTCTTGAGGAAATTGCCAAATTTAGAGCAGCCAGAAGGCTATGGGCAAAGATAATGAAGGAACGATTCGCGGCACAGAACCCATCCTCATGCATGCTGCGATTTCATACCCAAACAGCAGGATGCACCCTGACCGCCCAGCAACCTGACACAAATATTGTAAGGGTAACACTTCAGGCTCTTGCCGCAGTACTCGGAGGAACCCAGTCACTCCACACCAACTCAAGAGATGAAGCATTAGCTCTTCCCTCAGAAGAATCTGTGAGAATTGCTCTGAGAACCCAGCAGATAATAGCTTATGAAAGCGGAGTAACAAACACTGCTGACCCTCTTGGCGGATCATATGCAATTGAAAATCTTACTTCTGAAATTGAAAGAAAAGCTCAGGAATATATAGACAGAATAGATAGCATAGGTGGAATGTTAAAAGCCATTGAATCAGGCTTTGTACAGAGAGAAATTCAGGAAAGCTCTTATCTTTACCAGAAAAAGATTGAAACCAGAGAGCAGATAATTGTTGGATTGAATCAATTTCAGCGAAAGGAAGAACCACCGCAAAACCTTTTAAGAGTAAACCCTGAGACAGAAAAAAAACAGATGGAAAAACTCCACCGTCTCAAAAGCACAAGAGATTCATCAAATGTAAAATCCAGACTTAAACGGATTGAAGACGCTGCAAGAAAAAGTGAAAATTTAGTGCCGGTAATATTTGACGCAGTCAAGGATTATGCTACTTTAGGAGAAATATCAAATGTCCTTAGAGCCGTTTTCGGAGAGTATAAGGAGCATATTGTTTTCTGATGTTAAATAAAATTAATCATATAGGCATAGCTGTTAAAGACCTTGAAAACACAAAGGAGTTTTATAAAAATATTCTGAGGCTTAATCCTTCTAATGTTGAATCTGTTCCATCCCAAATGGTAAATCTTGTTTTTTTTCAGATTGGAGATACAAGAATAGAGTTTCTTGTAGGAACATCTCCTGAAAGCCCGATTTCAAAATTCATTGAAAAAAAAGGAGAAGGAATACATCACATCTGTTTTGAGGTTGACAATCTCAGAGAAACTTTATCAACGCTCCGGAGTTCCGGAGTTGAACTGATAGATAAAGAGCCAAGAACCGGAGCTCACGGAAAGTTAATTGCTTTTCTCCATCCCAAAAGCACCAATGGAATTTTAATAGAGCTGACTGAGAAGAATAAATAGGTAGTTATAAAATTTTAAATACTAAATCCGGGGGCCTTAACAAATTCAAAATTCATATATTAGAATTCAGGATTTATGAAATTAAAAAAAAGTTTTCAGAAAGGGTAAAACGGGGATGTATATTGCAATAATGGCTGGTGGAAAAGGTACAAGATTCTGGCCTCTCAGCAAAGGGAAGCTTCCAAAACAGCTTTTAAAGCTTACTGGAACAAAAACCATGCTGCAGTTAACTGTAGAAAGAATTCTTCCTGTTTCAAAACCAGAAAAAATCTTTATTGTTACAAATATCGAATACGGAAAGGAAGTTTCAAAACAACTCCCATACATTCCTAAAGAAAACATACTTAAGGAGCCTGAAGGAAGGAATACAGCTGCATGCATTGGACTGGCATCTGTGCATATAAATAGAATTGACCCTTCGGGAAACATGGTGGTTTTGCCATCAGACCATTTCATAACCGAGCCAGAAGGATTAAGAAAGCTTTTATCTTCAATTGATAAAACCCTTAGAAAGATGGATTGTCTCTTTACCATAGGATTCAAACCAACTTATCCTGAGACAGGTTACGGGTATATTCAGCTTGGAGATAAAATAGGCAAAACGAATTCTCGCAGGATATTTAAAGTCATAAGATTTACTGAAAAGCCCGACCATAAAACAGCTAAAATGTTTCTCCGCACAGGGAAATACCTCTGGAACAGCGGAATTTTTGTATGGAAAGTAAAAACGATTTTAAATGAAATCAAAAAACATCTCCCTAATTTATTTAACGGGCTCATGGAAATAGAAAAATCCATAGGTAAAACCAGCGAACATAGGGTCATTAAAAAAATTTATAACAGTCTCGGTAATATCTCTATAGATTATGGTATAATGGAAAAATCATCAAATATTGCAGTAATTCCATCACAAATTCACTGGAAAGATATTGGTAACTGGAATTCTCTTGAAGAAATTTTAAAAAAGGATTCAACAAATAATATTTCCGTAGGGAAAAATATATTAATTGATACAAATGATTCTATAGTTTTCAGCACAAATCATATTATAGCTACTCTTGGGGTCAAAGATTTAATAATAGTGCAGGCAGGAAATGCTGTCTTTGTCTGCCACAGAAAAAGAGACCAAGATGTGAAAAAGATTATTTCTGCTCTTGAAAAAATGAACCTGAAAGACTACCTCTGAAAAGAAAATCCCGTTCTTGAAGTTACAAGAACGGGATTAAATCTATCTTTTAACTAAGAAATAAAACAGAAATACGACATCTCCTTTCTATTTTACTTCCCGACTGGTGCTTCAAGGTGCTGCTGGTGCTTCAGGTGCTGCTGGTGCTTCAGGTGCTGCTGGTGCTTCAGGTTCTGCTGGTGTCTGCTCAACTGGAACCGCTTCCTCTGTAGCCACTGGTTCCTCTTTTTTCTGGCAGCCGTAGGTCAGAGTGAAAACTACTGGCAACAAAAGTATTAGAAAAAGAGCTGTAATTTTTTTCATTATTTATTCACCCCCTTTTTTTTAAATAAAGTTTTTTCTATTTTTGACCATTTCTCTTAATGACTTAAAACTTCGCAAGTAATTACTTTTCAATATGGTCAACAACAATTTCAAGATACTATATATTTAAAATTTTCTATGTCAATAAAAATTTTGCTATTTCTAAAAATTCCTGTTATATTCTTATGTCAATACTATGTTATCCGGACCACTATTTATAGCTCTGGATTTCAATTAAAAAGGTTTTAATATTTTAGAGCGATAATATTTATGTGATTTATGAGGATTACATGATGAGAGTTTCTAAAGAATTCGGATTTTGCATATTAGCGTTATTCTTCTTCTCGGCAATCCTTGCTTATTTTGAACTTTTGCTGATTGATGAAACAAATATTTCCAGAATTCAAGTTTACTTTTATACCTTCTGGAATCCTTTAAAAAATTTTATTTTCGGATATCCGTTGGATGTGGCAATCCTTATATCAATAACATTAATTGCATTTTTTATATTGAAGTTCTTGGGAATAAGAATTCAATGAAGTTTCTAAAAGACAGATATTTACCCTCAAAAAAACATTTAATCCTTTACTTTTCTATTCTTCTGCTTCTACTCTCATTCCCGATAAGATTTTTCCTCATAAGCCATATGAAAGAAAAAACTTACAATAAAGAATATTCGCTTCGCCTGAAAGCAGTACAAACGCTTATTGACAAACCACAAAAAGGCAAAAATAACTTAAAATCTGCTGATAATAAGAACAAGGACTTGGAGAGAGTTGCTGAATATGAATATTTTTATCAAAAAGGTGCTGCTTTATACCAAATGGGAAAACTTGAAGATGCTACAAATAGTTTTGAAAAGGCATTAAAAATAAAAAATGCTCCGGAGGCAAAAAGCATGACAAGCCAAATATACAACCTTCTTGGAATGAAGGAAACAGAAGGAAGAAATTATGATAAAGCAATCGAGTTTTTTGAGAAATCTTTTAACATTTTAAATAGTTCTCAGCCCCTTTTGGGTATTTCTAATGTCTATATCCTTAAAGGAGACCCTGATAAGGCACTTTACACCTTGGGAAAAACTTTAGAGCTCTACCCGGGAAGTGCCAAGGTTTATTACAATCTCGGTCAGATTTATTATCAAAAAGGTGATGAAGAAAAAGCCACAATTTGCTGGAGAAAAGCACTGGAATTAGACCCCGGAGATATAAAAAGCGAAACAGCATTAAGAAAAGTCAGAATAGATATAGGGGTTGATGATAATTTATTGGGAAAAGGCGTTAATAATTTTCAATTTAATTCAATCGGCACTGGAAATAGCTTTACCAAGGATATTATCCTAACCATGCTTCAGGAATCCTATGAAAAAACAGAAAAATATTTAAACATTTCTTCGTCTGTTAAGATAAATATTTTTCTCGATTTTAATACAATGTTTAATCTTCAGGACCAGAGCCCAAATAAAAATATAGTTATTGATAAGGATAAAATAAAAATCCCTGTATCAGGTTTTAAGAAATCTACTGAGCCAATGAAAAAAGCAATAACTTATTCTTACACAAAATTCATGATATCAGATTATACAAACGGGAGATGTCCTGCATGGTTTGTAGAAGGTCTGTGTCTTTACGAATCAAGCAGACTCAATACAGTTGATGCTGGCTTGTTACGGAATATGACAAGGTCCGGTAAGTTCATTAAACTTGAAGCCCTTTACCTTCCTTTCCAGAATATCGAGAAAAATAATATTCCTCTTGCCTATGCCTTAAGTCTTGCAGCAGTTGATTTAATTATAAATAAATACGGATTCTCTTCTTTGAAGGAATTAATAGCAAAAGTCAAAGGAGGAGAATCTTTTGAAAATGGAATTATTTCTGCCTTTAACCTTTATCAGGATGATTTTCAGAAAATTTTTGAAACCTATTTAAAAGAAAAATACAAGGTGTGACTCTATATCATGCCCTCTCAAGATACTCTCCAGTCCTCGTATCAACCTTTATCATAGACCCTTCCCGAACAAATAATGGTACCTTAACAACAAGTCCTGTCTCCAGTGTTGCAGGCTTTGTTGCTCCTGTAACAGTATCCCCTCTGACTGCTGGCTCTGTGGAAACAACCTTTAGCGTAACAGCAGAAGGGAGGTCAAGGCTCAAAGGGTTTCCCTCAAAAAACAAAATCTTAAAATCCACATTTTCCTGCAAGTACCATCTGTTTTCTCCCAGCTGCTCAGCAGTTATTGTAATCTGTTCATAGTTATTTGTATCCATAAAAACAAAACCGTTTTCATTAGAATACAGGAATTGCATCACTTTTTCTTCAAAATCCGGCTCTTCAAAATTCTCACCTGCGCTGAAGGTTCTCTCAAGAACTGCTCCTGTTTTGAGATTTTTCATTTTAGTCCTTACAAAAGCCCTCCTTTGAGCAGTTCTTGCATGCTGAAAATCAACAATTATATAAATTTCTTTTTCAAGCTTCAGCTTCAGTCCTTTTCTGAAATCTGTAGTTGATAACATCATTTCCTCCAATAAATTTTTATGTCTTTAAACAGAAGTACGGATTATTGCCAAGAGCGTTTAAATCTATTACTTTTAAAAATCACAAAAACATCTTCCCCGGATTTAAGATATTGTTGGGGTCAATAAGGTTTTTAATTTTTTTCATTGTTTCATATCCAATATCTCCGATCTCCATTTTAAGATACGGCGCCTTTGTTAATCCTATTCCATGCTCTCCTGAAATTGTCCCTCCAATCTCAAGGGTTTCAAAAAAAAGTCTTTTTACAGCCTCTTCAACACATTCCATTTCTTCCTTATTTCCCCTGTCTGTCATAATATTTACGTGTATATTCCCATCACCAGCATGGCCAAAACATACAATCTTCAGTTTGAAATCATCAGCAATCTTCTGAATCCTTTCCAGCATTTCAGGAATTTTATTTCTTGGAACCGTAATATCTTCATTAACTTTTGTCGGAGAAAGTTTTGCTATTGCAGGAGAAACTGTCCTTCTTGCCTGCCACAGATTTTCCTGTTCTTTCAAATCAACTGCAATTTTTATATAGACTGGATTTAGGGTTTTGCAGATTTCAGCAATTTTATTTCCCTGAATCTCAACAGACCCCCTGAAACCATCAATTTCAATCAAAAGCAATGCCCCTGCCTCCTCTGGCAAACCCAAACCCAGATAATCCTCAACACATTTGATTGACAAAGAATCCATAAACTCCAGCGTTGAAGGGATTACTCTAGACTTAATGATATTTGTAACAGCTAATGCTGCTGCTTCAATTTTTTTAAAAAGAACAAGCAAAGTATTTTTCTCTTCAGGCAACGGGATAAGCCTGAGGGTTGCCTTTGTTATTATGCCAAGAGTTCCCTCTGAACCAACCATAAGCCTTGTCAGGTCATATCCGACAACGCTTTTTGCAGTCTTCGCACCTGTTGACATTATTTCTCCTGTAGGTAATACTATTTCAAGACCTAGGACATAATCCCGTGTTACTCCGTATTTGAGTGCCCTTGGTCCACCTGAGCACTCTGCAATATTGCCACCGATTGTTGAAAATTTAAGGCTTGCAGGGTCAGGAGGATAAAAAAGCCCTTTTGCTTCAACAAACTTCTGGAGTTTTTCAGTAACAACACCAGGTTCAACATCAACAGTCAAATTCTCTTCATCAAGCTCTAAAATCCTGTCCATTTTCGATGTGGCAAGAACAACTCCACCATTTACTGGCAGACTCCCACCAGAAAAACCTGAGCCAGCGCCACGGGGAAAAACAGGAATCTTTTCCCTGTTAGCAATTTTTAATATTCTGGATATCTCTTCTGTGTTTTGAGGGAAAATAATTGCCTCAGGCAGGAATTTCAGGTTTGTTGCATCATAGGAATAACAGATTCTGTCTTCCTTCTCTGTCAGCAAATCGTCCTTGCCAACAATTGATTCTATCTCTTTTAAGATTTTTGGTGTAATCATAAGTTAAATAGGGTTCAAGGAATCAAGGGTTTGATTTTCACTTAACTATTAGAATTCTTGGACCACTTTTCTTTATAGTTTTTCCAATTTTGCATTTTTGAGTAAAAGTTTTTTAACTCCGGCATTTATAAAACTAACTATTATTTTCTGATTTTCTCCTTCACCCTTGGTTTCGATAACAGTTCCTTTCCCAAAAAAAGGATGTATGACTTTTGAACCTTTAAAAAAGAAACCTCCAGATTCTTCTGAAGATATCGGGTCAGGAGACCTGCCACTACCCAGGGTAGCATCGGGTCTCCTGACCCGATATATATCTTCACACTCATCTTTGCCTTGTAGGGGCATATCTGTTTCATACGGTTCAATATCCTCAGGCCATCCGCGGTCCACCTCAACAAATTCATCAGATATCTCCCTGATGAACCGTGATGGCATATTCATCCTTTCAGTTCCATATATCTTTCTTCTGTAGGTATTGGTTAGAAAAAGTCTCTCTTTTGCCCTGGTCATCCCAACATAACATAGCCTTCTTTCTTCTTCTATCTCAAGGCTCTCATTTGAGGAAAGGAAATGAGGGAAAAGCCCCTCTTCCATCCCGCTCATAAAAATAACCTGAAATTCCAAACCTTTTGCATTATGGAGAGTCATCAATGTTACTCTCTCAAGGGTTCCATCATATTTATCAACAGTTGTTATAAGTGATATCTGCTCAAGTAAGGTTTTAAGGCTCGTGTCTTCTGAGCTTCTTTCAAATTCCTCTATGGCTGAAATGAATTCCCTCAAATTTTCTATCCTGCCCTCTTTCTCTTCCTTATTTTTTCCTATTACCTCTTCAGCATATCTTGTCTCTTCCAGGATTTTTTCAGTAAGCTCAGAGACAGATATCCTTTGCTGAAGGTTTATAGATCCGCAGATGAGCTTTAAAAATTCAGATAATGAGGCTTCTGTTTTCAGAGATAATTTCCCTTCTTTGAGAAAAACTTCTGAAGCCCTATAAATAGAAATACCGTCTCTTTCTGCTATTTTTTTTATCTTTAAAAGAGTCGCCTCACCTATTCCCCTGTTTGGAGTGTTTATTATCCTCTCAAAGCTCAAATCGTCATCAGGATTTGAAAGAACACGCATATATGCCAGTATGTCTTTTATCTCTTTGCGGTCATAGAACCTGACTCCTCCAAAAATGTCATAGGGCATATTCTCACGCCTTAGCATATCTTCAATTACCCTTGACTGTGCATTTGTACGGTAAAAAATTGCAAAGTCATTCAACTTTCTGTTTTCAAGCAGACATAATTCTTTTATCTTTCTGCAGATGTACAGTCCTTCCTCGCACTCAGAATTAAGAGTTGCATGATATATTTTTTCCCCTTCAATGTTGTCAGTCCAAAGACTTTTTCCTTTTCTGGAAAAATTTTTTTCTATTACTGAATTCGCAGCCCTCAGAATGTTTTTTGTAGACCTGTAATTCTGTTCAAGCCTTATAACAAGACAATCAGGAAAATCCTTCTCAAAATTAAGAATATTGGAAATATCTGCTCCACGCCAGCGGTATATACTCTGGTCATCATCACCAACAACGCAGAGGTTCTTGTGTTTTGAAGAGAGAAGCCTTATCAGCTGATATTGCGCATGGTTTGTGTCCTGATATTCATCAACCATTATGTGCCGCCATTTTTCAGAATAATAATCTAAAATATCCGGGTTAGTTTTTAGAAGTTCTACAGTATGCATCAGCAGATCATCAAAATCCATGGCATTATTTTTTTTAAGACTTCTCTGATACGCAGAATAAACCTTCAGAACCTCTTCAGAAAGATAATCATTAAATATTTGATTTATATCAGAAGGTTTTTTAAGCTGATTTTTGGCAGAACTTATGTAGCCTTGAGCACTATCAGGATTTAAAACTCTTTCATCAACCTTCAGCTGACTCATTGTTGATTTAATAATATTAAGCTGATCTGAAGAATCATATATTACAAAGTTACTCTCAAATCCCAGCATCTTGCAGTGCCTTCTTAAAATCCTGGCACAGGTAGAATGAAAAGTATTAATCCAATGAAACTGTTCTGAAGCTGTCAAGCTTAAAACCCTCTCCTTCATCTCCTTGGCAGCTTTATTTGTAAAGGTTACAGCCAGAACATTTTCAGGTAAAATTTCATATTTCTTTTTTAGATAAGCGATACGGTGTGTTATTACTCTTGTCTTCCCGCTTCCAGCCCCCGCAAGAACAAGTATGGATCCGTTGATTTGCTCCACAGCCTCCCGCTGTTTATTATTAAGACTTTTGAGTAGTTCCATCATAATTATAATTTCAAATATCAAAGCCAAAATTTCAAATCAAGCTAAAACGAATGAACTACTCCACAGCAGAGCTGTGAGGTATCAGGAAACTTAAAAATATATTTTATCAGTCATTCCGCCTGCCTACTGCAGGCAGGTACTTTATGCGGAATCCAGATTCTTTAATTCCTGAATTCCTGCTTTTGCAGGAATCTTTATGAGCCTTTGGCTCACAGAGGGACATGAAAATAGTCAGGCGAAACGCCTGTCCTGCTGATGGGTTGGTGCTCGTTTATTTGAAATTTGACACTATTTGGATGAAGAAGAACTAGATGGTTTTGAGCCAGAAGAGGGTTTTGAGTCTGATGGCTTGGTTTTCGAAGCCTCTTTAGGCTCACTAGTCTTTTTTTCAGATTCCACCCCTTTCTTCCTGGATTCTGAAGGATAATCCGTAACATACCACCCGGAACCTTTTAAAACAAACCCCGAAGGAGATATGAGTTTTGTCACTTTGCCTTTGCATTTCTTGCACTTTTTTATAGGCTCATCTGACATTTTCTGAAATGCCTCAAACCTATCTCCGCACGTGGTGCATTCATACTCATATGTTGGCATCGCTCTTCCTTAACTTATGACCTATGACTAATAACTGATAACTTATAACCTGTAGCTGAAAGATTATAAGTTATAGGTCATTAGTTATCAGTTGAAATTTTATATATATGTAAGCCATTTATTAAATTTGCTGTTATTTCCTTTTACAATCTTGAAGAAAATTTCCTGAATCTTTTTTGTAATCTCCCCAACTACTCCCATCCCTATAACCCTTTTATCAACTTCTCTTATAGGAGTTACTTCAGCTGCTGTGCCGGTAAAAAAAGCCTCATCAGCAATATACAGCTCATCCCTTGAAAAATAGTCCTCCTTCAGTTCCATACCTTTGTCCTGTGCAATCTTTATTACTGAATCCCTTGTAATTCCTGCAAGGATTGAAAGTATGGGAGTCGTTTTTATCAATCCATTCTTTATAATAAAAATATTCTCCCCTGAGCCCTCTGCTACCTTCCCGTTGACATCAAGCAGCAGAGCTTCATCATAACCATTTTCAATTGCCTCTATTTTTGCAAGCTGAGAATTTACATAATTCCCGCAGATTTTTGCTTTTGTCATGCTGACATTAATATGGTGTCTCTGGAACGATGATATTTTTACCCTTATTCCCTTTTCCAGTCCTTCTTTCCCAAGATATGCACCCCACGGAAATACTGAGATTGCAGCCTTTACAGGATGATTCTTTGGATAAATCCCTGCTTCGCCATAACCATAATAAAAAATAGGTTTTATATAGCATTCAGTAAGCTTATTAATATTTATTGTATCAACAATAGCCTTGCTTATTTCTTCTTTTGTAAATGGTGCTTTTATTGAAGCAATCTTTACTGAATCAAAAAGGCGGTCCAAATGCTCCTGATAACGAAAAATTGCAGGACCTTTTTTTGTTTTATAACACCTTATCCCCTCAAAAACACCCAATCCGTAATTCAGAGTGTGGGTCATAATGTGTACTGTGGCTTTATCCCAGTCAACAAATTTACCGTCCATCCATATTTTCTTTGCTGCTATCATCAATTTAGACTCCTTTATTATTTCTCTTTAAGAAATATTTTATAATTATTTTCAAACAGTCCTTTATAAAGAAGCAAAAAATTTTTGTCCATAATATTTTTTAAATGTTTTTTGAAAAATTAAAAATCAAAACTTTAATTACAAAGATTATTAAGCTAATCAGATAGTTTTTTATCAATCTGAATATTAAATAAACCTTACAATTTCAATAAATTCAAGCAATATTTCAAACCCTTTACATTAAACAAATTTATTAACTGTATTTTCTATTCAGTACCATTTTTAATGCCTGGCCTGTATAGGATTTATCATTTTTAATTATTTCCTCAGGAGTTCCACAAGCAATTACTTCACCACCCGAATCACCGCCTTCAGGACCCAGGTCGATTATATAATCAGCTGATTTTACAACATCTAAATTATGTTCTATTATAACAATTGTATTCCCTGCATCAGTTAATTTATTCAAAACATCAAGAAGCTTCTGGATGTCTGCAAAATGAAGACCTGTGGTTGGCTCATCGAGGATATAAAGAGTTTTTCCTGTGCCAACTTTGGAAAGCTCTTTTGCAAGCTTAACCCTTTGAGCTTCTCCTCCTGAGAGAGTAGTAGCCGGCTGCCCTAGTTTTATATAACCCAGCCCTACATCATAAAGAGTTTTTAATTTACGCTTTACAACAGGAATATTTTCATAAATTTCAAGAGCCTGCTCAACTGTCATGTCAAGGGTCTCGGCTATATTTTTACCTTTGTACCTCACATCAAGGGTTTCCCTGTTATATCTTTTTCCATTACATACTTCACATGTTACATAAATATCGGGGAGAAAATGCATCTCTATCTTTTTCATCCCATCACCTTCGCAGGAATCACATCTTCCTCCCTTTACATTGAAGCTGAAACGCCCCGGGTTATATCCTCTTATTCTTGATTCCGGAACCTGTGAATAGAGATCTCTAAGAGGGGAAAACAGTCCTGTATAGGTCGCCGGGTTTGACCTTGGTGTTCTGCCTATTGGAGACTGGTCTATATCAATGACCTTATCAATATATTCAGTTCCCTTTATTCCCTCATACTTGCACGGAGCTTCACGGGAACCATAAAAAACTTTTGCAAGCGCTTTGTAAAGGGTATCAAGAATCAAAGTACTTTTACCTGAACCTGAAACACCTGTTACACATGAAATAATCCCAATTGGAATTTTTATATCAATATTTTTTAAATTATTTCCTCCAGCACCAAATATCTCCAAATATCTGTCATTACCCTTCCGTCTTGTCTCTGGTACAGTAATAAAAAGCTCTCCTGAAAGATATTTTCCTGTTATTGAATCTCTGTTTTTCACTATTTCTTTAGGAGTTCCTGCCACTACCACTTCTCCACCATTTTTCCCTGCCCCGGGACCAAGGTCAATAATATAGTCAGCAGAAAGAATTGTTTCAGCATCATGCTCAACAACAAGGACTGTATTCCCAATATCTCTTAACTTTTTCAGAGTAGCCAGCAGTTTCTTGTTATCTCTGTGATGAAGCCCGATACTTGGCTCATCCAGAATATACAAAACTCCTATAAGCGATGACCCTATCTGTGTGGCAAGTCTTATTCTCTGACCCTCTCCTCCTGAAAGAGTTCCTCCGCTTCTGTCCAAGGTTATATAATCAAGCCCGACAGCAATTAAAAAATGCAATCTCTCCTTTATTTCCTTTAAAATCCTTGCTCCTATTTCAAGCTCTCTCTTTTTCAGCTTTAGATTATCAAAATAATATAAAACTTCCTTGATTGAAAGCCTGCTTATATTCATAATATTTTTGTCATTTATTTTTACTGCAAGATACTCTTTTTTCAGTCTGTCCCCTTTGCACTCAGGACATGTCCTTACTGTCATAGACCTTTCAATTTCCTCTCTTACATCATCAGATGATGTTTCACGGTATCTATTACTGAGACTGTTAATTACTCCTTCAAACTCCCTTTTGAACTGATAGCGGTTTCTTTCCGTCTCATAAACAAAATCTATTTCCCTTCCAGCAGAACCATAAAGTATCAGGTTTTTGGTCATCTCAGAAAGATTGGCAAATGGCACATCAAGGTCAAAATAAAAATTATCTGAAAGCGTTTTTAAAATCTGCTGATAGTACCTGCTGAATTTCGTTCCCCATGGAGCAATAGCACCTTCCCTTAATGTTTTATTTTTATCAGGTATGACCAGTTCAGGGTCTATTGACATGGTAGTACCTAATCCACTGCATGCAGGACAAGCACCATAGGGATTATTAAAAGAAAAGACTCTTGGTGTCAGCTCAGGGATGCTTATATTGCAATTCGGGCATGCAAATTTTTCTGAGAAAAAAAGGTCCCTTTTTTCTGCAATATTTACTACCACCTCTCCGTTTGAAAGCTTTGTAGCTATTTCAAGAGAGTCAACAATTCTTTTCAGCGTCTCTTTTTTAACTATAAGCCTGTCAACAATTATCTCAATATCATGCTTCTTTTTCTTATCAAGTTTTATATCACTATCAAGTTCAACCACCTCACCGTCAACCCGTGCTCTGACAAACCCTTCTTGCATTATCTCCTGCAATATCTTTTTGTATTCTCCCTTTTTTCCGCGTGCTATCGGAGACATTATCCATATCTTTGTCCCTTCAGGAAGTTCAAGTATTTTGTCACTTATCTGCTGCACACTCTGTGAAGATATCTCATTGCCGCATTTATAACAGTAGGTTTTTCCAATCCTTGCAAAAAGCAATCGAAGATAATCATATATCTCTGTTATTGTTCCCACTGTTGAACGTGGGTTCTTTGAAGTAGTCTTCTGTTCAATGGATATTGCAGGAGAAAGTCCCTCAATTCTATCAACATCAGGTTTTTCCATCAACTCGAGAAACTGCCTTGCATATGCTGAAAGAGATTCAACATACCTTCTCTGTCCCTCTGCATATATTGTATCAAAGGCTAAGGAAGATTTGCCTGAACCTGAAAGGCCGGTAATCACAACCAGTTTATCCCTTGGTATTTCAAGGTTTATATTTTTCAGGTTATGTTCCCTTGCCCCTTCTATGATAATACTCTTAAATGACATAAACTCTAACTCTCAACATGTTTCACTAGTTAAAAGCCTAAGAACAATCTCCTTAAAAATGCATAGCACTCGCAATTCCTGCAGCCTGCTGCAGAAAGCCTCAATTATTTTCAGAATCCATCTTTTATAAATAAATAAGTCTTTCTGTCAAGTTTGTAAAAAATAACTTTTTTTGAAAGGCTTTTTACTTTAGTATCAACTGTTCTTAGGATAAATTTACTTTTCTGATGGTGGGTGCAAAAAGAAAACTATAGAAGGGTACCTCTTATATCTCATGTATGTGTAATAAACATCAGGTTTAGACAAGATTAACACTAATGCCAAAATTCACAAATTATTTTCTAACTCCATTCCCTCAAGAGAGACAACGGCATAAACAGCCATCCCTTCGCCCCTTCCAAATGAGCCAAGTCTTTCAGGAGTGGTTGCTTTAATGTTTAATCTTGATTGAGGAATATCCAAAGCATTAGCCAGATTTTCTCTCATTCTTGCACGGTAGTCTGCAAGCCTCGGTTCCTGAGTGATTATTACAGTATCAATATTGTTAATTATAAATCCTTTCTTTTCTACAATTTCCTTAACCTTTTTTATCAGAATCAGGCTTGAGATATTTTTATATTTTTCATCATTGTCAGGGAAATGAACACCTATATCCTCCTGTCCTGCTGCTCCAAGCATGGCATCACAAATAGCATGGCTCAGCACATCTGCATCAGAATGCCCGCTCAAACCCTTTTCATATGGAATCTCAATTCCGGCTAAAACTAATTTTCTACCTTCTTCAAAAGGATGTACATCATATCCTATTCCAAACCTCATATTAAAATTTCCTCTAAATAAATGAAAGAAAACTATGATTAAGAAGCAAGCGTACTATTAGACAAATATTTTGTTTTTTATAATTACCTCTGCAAGAAAGAGGTCATCAGGATTTGTAATTTTTATATTATAACGGCTTCCTGTCAATATTTTAATTTTTCCACCAATAGATTCTACAAGCCCTGATTCGTCTGTCGCGTAGTATTTTTTATCAGAAGCTCGGTTAAATGCTTTTCTTAATATGCTGTAATTGAATATTTGTGGAGTTTGAGCCCTGTAAAGTTTCTCGCGCTCAAGGGTTTTTAAAACAATTCCTCTTTCAGAAACTTTCTTTACTGTATCATTAATTGGCAAAGCCTCTATTACACCATCAAATATTTTCAGAAATGGTATTGCCTCTTTAATAATTTTTGAATAAAAAAAAGGTCTGACTCCGTCATGGACAACTACTACATCTGATATCTCATCAACTTCTTTTAGTCCCTCATATACAGAATCCTGTCTCTCTTTTCCTCCCTTTATAACTTTAGATAACTTGTTTATTCCATATTTTCTTTTTACCTTTTTTTCTCCCCACTCTACTTTATCCTCAGGAAGAACTAAAATTATCTCATCTATTATTTTTAATGAGTTTATCCTCTCTAATGTATGAATTAAAACAGGTTTATCGTCAATAGATAAGAATTGTTTTGATACTGATCCTCCCATCCTTTTGCCTTTACCAGCAGCTGGAATAATGGCAGAAACCTTCATCAGCGTGAATCCTCTGCACGCATCCTTCCGGATGTTTCCACCTCCCCTACAGTTTCTTTCATTTTGGCAAATATCATTCTGCCAGCAGTAGTCTGAAGCACGCTGGTAACTGTGACATTTATGTTCACACCTAAATATTCTCTCCCATTATCAACAACAACCATTGTCCCATCATCAAGATATGCAATAGCCTGGCCTGTCTCCTTTCCTTCCTTTAACAAATAGACAGTCATAACCTCTCCCGGCAACACCACGGGTTTCAGGGCATTAGCCAGAAGATTTATATTCAGAACAGAAACGCCTTGCAGTTCTGCTACTTTATTTAAGTTAAAATCGTTTGTTAAGATTTTTGCCTTCATTTGTTTCGCAAGAACTACCAGTTTAGCATCAACTTCTGCTATTGATGGAAAATCCTGATCTATAACTCTTACTTCTACCTGACTTATTTTCTGGAGCTTGTTTAACACATCAAGCCCTCTTCTTCCTCTGTTTCTTTTTAAGGAATCAGAAGAATCAGCAATATGCTGCAGTTCTCTTAGTACAAATTGTGGTACAACTAAAACACCTTCCAAAAAATCTGTTTCACAAATATCATAAATCCTTCCATCAATAATTACGCTAGTATCAAGTATTTTATAATTTTCTCCATCTCCCTTGTTCATAAATGCAGGAAGAAATTTTGAAAAATCGGCATGTTCAGCTTTTTTATAAGCAAGAGTTATTCCCAGATAAATGAAAAAACAGTATATCAAAAGATAGATTCTACTCACAGCGCTTCCAAGAGACACGAAAGGGAGAAAAACACTTGTTAATATCCTTGAAGCTATCAGACCTAATATTAACCCCACAACACCAGAAACTATTATTTTAGAAGGCATTTTTCTTAGTCTGATTTCAAGGCCAATTATAGTTAATGAAAGCATTAGCCCTAACATAATCCCGACAAGACTTTTAAATGGTTCTTCAACTGGCAAATCGGTTTGAATTGCAAAAAGAAAACCGAGGTAAGAGGAAATAACAGCAAGTAAAATTCTCAACAACAACATCTGTTTCCACCTCCTTTCTGAAAATTCTTATTAACCCGATTATCTGTTATCACTTTGCATAAGGAATATTTTACTCAGCATTGCTTCAGCTCTTTCCTCTGCAATTTTTTTTGCATGAGAAATTTCTGAAACAATTAATTTTCGTGTAATATCAAGCAACTTTCTCTCTCCAAAAGAGAGCTCTTTTTCAAGTTTTGCAAACATTAAATCACGGTATACTTCTGAAGCCTTGCTAATTGAACCTGTTTTGATTTTCTCCTGGTATTCAGTGTGTCTTTTATTCCAGTTTGAATCTCCAACACCGGGTTCGCTTTTTAATATTTTTAAAACTTTATCTACTTCGTTATTAGAAATTATGTTTCTCAAAGCAACCTTTTTGACATTTTGTACAGGAAGGAGAATTTTCATTTTATTTTCTAAAATTTCAAGGACATAAAACTTTTGTTTTATATTAGAAATATTTTTTTCCTCAACTGCCTTAATCAAAGCCACTCCATGGCCTGGGTAAACAACATAGGAGTTTACCTTGAATTTAAAATTCATATATTCACCTCCAATACTGCCTTAAATATGTTATTTTCCTTATTTTTTAAAACAAAGTCAAGAAAAAATAGATAAAACAAGAAATTAGGCAATTACATAGAATGGATTTTGTAAAATGGTTTATCTTTAAAAAGGATAGTATCCAATGAGGGTTGATTTAATGAAGTGCTTTAAGTATTGATTGATAACAAGCTAAAACTGATGAAAATTTGATTGGAATGTTTTTCGTGTTTTAGTAAATTTAAGTGTTGTTAATGTTTTATTGCTTCTGATGCGGTTTCTTTGTTTTCAAAGGCAGAACTAAAGTCTTTATCCCCAACAATAGAATCAAGTTCAGCCTGACCTGGAAGTTCCCTTGTCAGCGCTATTTTTACAACCTCATCCATATTTTCTACAAAAACAAACTCCAGATCCCCTTTTATCTTGTCAGGAATATCCTTCATATCCTTTTCATTTTCGATAGGACATACAATTATTTTTATCCCTCCTCGGTGGGCTGCCAGAACTTTTTCCTTTAAACCTCCTATTGGAAGAACTCTCCCACGCAATGTTATCTCACCTGTCATAGCTACATCATTTTTAACAGGAATCCGAGTAAGAGCAGAGGCTAAAGCAGTTGCCATTGCAATACCTGCAGATGGACCATCCTTAGGAATAGCCCCTTCAGGAACGTGTATATGTATGTCAACTTTTGAAAAAAAGTCTTTCTCAAGCCCAAGCATCTTTGACCTTGACCTTAAGTAGCTGAGCGCTGCCTGTGCTGATTCCTGCATAACATCGCCAAGTTTTCCTGTTAGTGTTAAATTCCCCTTGCCACCCATTATTGTTGCTTCTGTAATAAGCAACTCTCCGCCAAATTCAGTCCAAGCCAGACCAGTAGTCTGTCCAATAAGAAGTTCAGTTTCTTTTTTCCCAAATCTGTATTTTGGAATTCCAAGGTAATCAGCAACATCTTCAGATTTAACAATAACTTTTATTTTTTTCCCTTCTTTGACAACCATTCTTGCTACTTTTCTGCATATCGAAGCTATTTCGCGCTCAAGATTTCTCACACCTGCTTCTTTTGTATATCCCCTTATAATGTATAAAATCGTATTCTCTTCCATTCCAAGATTGCTCGTTGTAATTCCATGAGCCTTGAACTGTTTTGGAAGAAGGAATTTTATTCCAATGTTCAGTTTTTCCTCTTCAGTATACCCCGGAATTCTGATTATCTCCATGCGGTCTTGTAGTGGTTGAGGAATTGAACAAAGAACATTCGCAGTTGTTATAAACATTACCTGAGATAAATCAAAATCTACATCAAGATAATGGTCAGCAAATGTAAAGTTCTGTTCAGGATCTAATACTTCAAGAAGAGCCGCTGAAGGGTCCCCTCTGAAATCCATTGACATTTTATCAACTTCATCAAGAAGAAATACCGGATTTTTCGACTGAGCTCTTTTCATAGATTGGATGATTTTTCCCGGAAGCGCTCCAATATAGGTTCTGCGATGTCCTCTTATTTCAGCTTCATCACGTATCCCTCCAAGAGATACCCGCACAAAATTCCTGCCCATAGCTCTTGCTATAGATTTTGCTAAAGAGGTTTTTCCAACACCAGGAGGGCCAACAAAGCAGAGGATTGGTCCTTTTATTTTTTTGACAAGCCTTCGTACTGCAAGAAACTCTACAACCCTTTCCTTTATCTTTTCAAGCCCATAATGGTCTTTATTTAATATCTGTTCTGCTCTTTCTAAATTTAACTTATCTTTTGTCCGTTTGCTCCACGGAAGAGAAACCAGCCAGTCAATATAGTTCCTGACCACAGTTCCCTCTGCAGACATAGGCGGCATCATCTCAAGCTTCTTCAATTCTTTCATTGTCTTATCTTCAATATCTTTTGGCATTTTAGCCGCTTTTATTTTTTCTCGTAACTCCTCAATCTCAGATTTTGAATCATCCTGTTGAGCCAGCTCATTTTTTACAGTTCTCATCTGCTCATTAAGCAAATATTCTCTCTGGCTTTTCCTTGTATGGTTCTTCATCTTTCCCTGAAACTTCTTTTCTGCCATCAGGATTTCTATCTCTTTATGCAGCAACTCGTGAAGTTTCTCCATTCTACTTGTAACATTTTTTATTTCCAGCAGTTCCTGTTTGTCAGACACTTTAAGGGCAAGATGAGATATAATTGTATCTGAAAGCCTGCTTGGGTCATCAATACTTATAACAGAAACAAGAGCATCAGATGATATTTGCTTTCTTAACCTTACATACTCTTCAAAAAGAGAGTTTACCCTGCGTATTAAAGCTTCAAGCTCATAAGAGTAATCAACTTCATCAATAATTTCCTCTGCCTTTACTAAAAGATGACTATCATTTGGAATGAATTCATTAATCTTGACTCTGCCTAATCCTTCAATCAAAATTTTAACTGTACCATCTGAAAGTTTTAAAACCTGAAGGATTTCTCCTTTTGTACCTACTCTGAATATGTCATCTTCCATAGGTTCATTAATATTTGCCTGTTTCTGAGCAGCAAAAATTACAAATTTTTTATCCATCATTGCATTATCAAGTGCTGAAACAGACCTCTTCCTTCCAACAAAAAGAGGGATTATCATATGAGGGAAAAAAACTAAATCCCTAAGAGGAATCAGAGGATATATCGAATTGTCACTTGGCTTTTTTTCTTTTTTAAAAATCATAACATCCCTTTAACTTGCCTTTTCATACAGTATTATAGGACTTGCACTGCTAAGTATAACATCCTCATTTATAACGCATTCTTTTATAGTATTCTGGGATGGAAGGTCATACATTATATCAAGCATAACATTTTCTAAAATTGACCTGAGTCCCCGTGCTCCGCTCTTTCTTTTCAAAGCCTCCCTTGCAATAGCACGCAAAGAACCATCAGTAAAGTGGAGTTTAACATTCTCAAACTCGAAAAACTTCTGGTATTGCTTCAAAAGCGCATTCTTTGGTTCTGTAAGAACTCTTATTAACGACTTCTCGTCAAGTTCATCAAGTGTAGCTATAACAGGAAGCCTGCCGATGAACTCCGGGATAAGCCCGTATTTCAACAAATCTTCAGGCTGAACCAGAGAAAGTATTTCCCCGATTGCTTTTTTCTCGCTTTTTTCTATCTCTCCTCCAAACCCCATGCTTTTCTTCCCAACCCTGTTTGGAATTATCTTTTCCAATCCAACAAAGGCTCCTCCGCATATAAAGAGAATATCTGTTGTATCAACCTGAACAAACTCCTGATGTGGATGTTTTCTTCCACCCTGAGGAGGAACACTGGCAACAGTTCCTTCAATAATCTTTAATAATGCTTGCTGCACTCCTTCTCCTGAAACATCTCTTGTTATTGAAGGATTTTCTGTTTTCCGGCTTATCTTGTCTATCTCGTCTATATAAACTATTCCCTTCTCAGCTTTCGCAACATCATAATCAGCTGATTGTAAAAGCTTAAGTATAATATTTTCTACATCTTCACCCACATAACCTGCCTCAGTCAGGGTAGTAGCGTCAACAATTGTAAATGGAACATCCAGAATTCGTGCAAGAGTCTGAGCAAGCAAAGTTTTGCCAGAACCTGTAGGACCTATTAAAAGAATATTGCTTTTTGTAAGTTCAATCTCATCATTCTTGCTTTTCGAATGAATTCTCTTGTAATGATTATAAACAGCTACAGAAAGGATTTTCTTTGACTTTTCCTGACCTATAACATAACGATTCAGGATTTCATTTATCTCTTTGGGTTTAAGTAGTTGAAAGTGCCCTTTTATTTCTTCTTCGCCTAAATCTTTTTCTATAATCTCACTGCAAAGCTCTATGCACTCATCACAGATAAAAGCCGAAGGACCAGCAATCAGTTTCTTAACCTCGCTCTGGCTTTTGTTACAAAAAGAACAAAAATGACCTCGGGTTGTTACCATTAATAAACTCCTAAAAAAGAGAAGTTATTTTTTACGATACTCAATTACTTCGTCAATAACACCGTATTCTAAAGCCTCTTTCCCAGTCATAAAAAAGTCTCTATCAGTATCTGTCTGAATTTTCTCGATAGATTGTCCTGTATGCTTTACAAGAATGTGGTTAAGCGTATCTCTAATCCTTAAAATCTCCTTTGTCTGAATCTCTATATCGCTTGCCTGTCCCTGAAATCCTCCCAAAGGCTGATGAAGCATTATTCTTGAGTGAGGCAATGCAAATCTTTTCCCTTTTATACCTGCGGTAAGAAGTACAGCACCCATGCTTGCTGCCTGTCCCATGCAAATTGTTGATACGTCTGGTCTGATGTATTGAATCGTATCATATATAGCAAGACCTGCTGTGACTGACCCTCCGGGACTATTAAGGTAGAGATGAATATCCTTTTCAGGATCCTCGGCTTCCAGATAAAGCAACTGGGCAATTGCTAAATTTGCAACAGCATCTGTTATAACAATTCCTAAAAAAATAATTCTGTCCTTCAATAACCTGGAATAAATATCATATGCCCTTTCTCCTCTTCCAGTCTGTTCGATTACCATTGGAATTAAATTCATACTGTCATCCTCTCCAATATCTTCGCAGTGCGGAGTTAATTTATCCATAATTTAATTTACTATAGAACAATTTAATAAAAAGTTCAAGACCTTTTCCTCTCTGATTCTACTTCTTATAACTTCATACGCTTCATTCTGCTGAAAAGCCTTTTTTAGTGCATTAAAATTTTGATTCGTTGCCTCAGCTCTTTTTCTTATTTCACCATCTATTTCATTGTCTTCAACCGCGATTTTTTCTTCAACCGCGATTTTTTCAAGGAGCAATGATTCTCTAACCCTCTTTTCAGCCTCTTTTAACAACTCCTGTTCAATCTTTTCACTCTCCTTACCAAAATTTATATCAGCTGCTTTTCCGCCTGAAAGCCTTGAAGCAAGATTTTTCTTGAGAAACTCAAACTCCCTGCTAACAAGAATAGCCGGGGGGGTAAACGGATTTTCTTCAAGGATTTTTTCAATTATTTCTTTCTGATGTTCTAACTTGATATAATACTCTTTAGTATTTTTAATATCATCTCTTACTTTTTCTTTCAGAGAATTAAGGTCATTATAGTCTCCTAAATCCTTTGCAAACTCATCGTTGAGCTGAGGCAAAATTCTCTCTTTTATCTCCTTGACCATAGCTTCAAATACAACTTTTTTGCCTGCTAACGCCTTGTTTGGAGCGTCTTGAGGATAAGCAATCTCTACCTCTCTTTTCTCTCCTGCTTTGGCGCCAAGAAGCTTATCCTCAAATCCTTCCACCATCTTTTTCTCTCCGAGAATTATCCTGAAATCTTTTCCTTCTCCACCCTCAAAAATCTTCCCGTCGATTTTTCCTGAAAAATCTAAAACCATTTCATCTCCGTTCTCTGCCCCACGTGATTCCACCGTTTTCAACTCTGCACTATCATGCTGCTTCTGCTTTAAAGCATTATCTACATCTTCATCTGTAACATCAGAAGATTTTTTCTGAATTTTTACCCCTTTATAATCTCTTAATACTATGTCAGGAATAACTTCAACAGAAATATCAAGTTTCAATCCGTTCCCTTCTTCAAGCTCATATTTTTCCAGCAGATAATCGCTTACGGTTTTCATATTATTTGCCACAAAAACTTCTTCACAAGCTTTTGGAACCAGCTCCTGAAGCAGACTTACTTCAGCATCTCTCTTATAGAGCTGCTTGAGAACTTTTCTTGGCACTTTACCCTTTCTGAAACCTTTTATGTTAACTCTCTGGTTCATTTCCTGATAAATCCTGGAAAGTTCTTTTGATACTACATCACCGGAAATTGTGATGTTTAATTTTCTTTTACACTCATCAACGCGAGTAATTTCAACTTGCATTTATTCTCCTTTTGATTGTATTAATGTTTAAACTTATTTGTATCTTGGGTTTTAGCTTTGTCTGACCTGTTCTAAAACAATTGCAAGACATTTTGTATCTGCGAAAGGGGGGAGTCGAACCCCCATGGATTGCTCCACTGGATCCTAAGTCCAGCGCGTCTGCCAGTTCCGCCACTTTCGCGTGAATATTTCACTGATTCCAGAGATTCTGAAAAGATTACAGCGATTACATCCTCCGCTAATCTCTGAAATCTATCTTCAATCTCTGCAATCAAAAGATTTCTTCCATTTTAAGACTTCTACAGAAATTTTTATGAGCCGCACTGGAATCGAACCAGTAACCTACAGATTAAGAGTCTGTTGCTCTACCAATTGAGCTAGCGGCCCGAAAACTCTCATCTCTTTTTTAACCGAGAATAATTATTTGTCAATAGATTATTAATATAAAACCTAATTTTAAAAATCATTGACACCAAAGTCAAAACTCTTATACTTAGACTATTATAGACTCCTCTGTGCAAAATATATTATTTCTTTGTAATCAGCAAATCAAATTAGTTTAATGCAAATCAGCATTAGGATTATTATTGAATGAACGCCTATAAAAGTAACTGTATAAACAAAGCATTACTGTTTTTCGTCTTATTCCTTATACATACACTCGTATATGGGTGCAGTGAAAGGCAGTATATTGTTAAATCTCCAATTGTCAATTCTGAAAAAATTTCTGACATAAAAGAAACTAAAGATATTACAAAAGGGATAAATGTCACAATCTACAAAAATAAAGATGGAATCACTTATGGGTTTACTGTTACAGGACACTCAAGATATTCACAGAAAGGCTTAGATATAGTTTGCGCTGGAGTAACAATATTGGTCTATAATGCAGTCAATTCCCTTGAAAGGTTTACTAATGACCGGGTTGAAAAAGAAATTATTGAGAATGGTTATGCAAAATGTATTCTTCCTGATTTAAAAAACGGAAAAGGAAGTAAAGAGGCAATTGTTTTACTGAAATCCACTGAAGCAAGCATGAGAGACATTGAATATTCTTACGGTTCACAATATGTAAAAGTAACCGTCATCAAAGAATAATTTTATTAATAAGGAGTTTTTCTATGTCCTATAAAAAATTCTTTTTATTAATTCTTTCATTTCTGTGCTGTAACATTTTCAGCAACTACATCTCCTATTCAGAAACAGGACAGGCAAATGGAACAAAAATAAAACTTACAAGCTCTGCCTTTAAAAATGGAAAAATGATACTGGCAAAATATACTTGTGATGACAAAGATGTCTCCCCTCCATTGTCATGGACTTCTGTTCCAAATGGCACAAAGAGCATTGCAATTATCTGTGATGACCCTGATGCGCCAATGGGTACATGGGTGCACTGGGTTCTCTACGATTTACCTGTCAGTATCAAGGAATTACCTGAAAATATTCCTTCTCAGGAAAAACTAAAGAATGGAGCAAAACACGGAATAAATGATTTCCGCAAATTTGCTTATGGTGGTCCCTGCCCTCCAGGAGGTACACACAGATACTTATTTAAAATTTATGCTTTGGATAAGGAAACAGGGCTTGAGCCTGGAGCTACCAAGGAACAATTACTAAAGGCCATGAAAGGGCATATATTGGCAGAAGGACAGCTGATGGGAAAATACAGCAGGTAAAACTCAAATGTCTTTTATTAGCTGTAAGCTATAAGCTTTAAGTTATAAGCTATAAAAAGCTAAAAACTTTAATTTTTATGGTTTTTACTTTATTCCCTTTCGCTACTTACTACTTTCTACTCCCTGCTTTCTTATGTTACAGCTTATCGCTTATAGCTATTTTGAGCTTTGAACTTTAAATTTTCTTTTATACCTTATCCAGTGCATGTTTGAGGTCTTTTATCAAATCTTCTGGCTCTTCAAGCCCAACTGAAAGACGGATACCTCCAGGATCAATCCCATCTTTTAACTGTTCTTCAAGCGGAACTGTTGAATGTGTCATTAAGCTCGGGTTTTCAATCAGTGTTTTTACCTGACCAAGACTAACAGCGAGCGTTATAGTATAGGAATTTTTAGCAATATAATCTATAATCTTCCTGCTTGATACTCTGACTTTTAAAGGCTCCCCTTTCAAAATAAAATATATCATGTTCCCCGGGGCAAAATTTCCGTCAAAATCAGTCATCTGGCTTTTCGCAAGCCCAAACTGAGGGAAAGATGAAAGTCCGGGATAATACACTTTTTCAACCTTTGGATGACTCTCAAGAAATCGTGCAATTTCTATAGCGCTTGATTCCTGCTTTTTAAGCCTTATTGAAAGTGTAGAAAGTCCATAAACAAGTATTGACCATGCGCTCTTAGGAGAAAGCACGCCACCAAAATCCTTGCGGTAATTTAATAAATCTTTTTCATACTTATTTTTTGTAATTACCGCACCTCCCATCTCTGTCCCAAAACCACAAATATTTTTTGTAAGGCTGTGAACCACAATATCAGCACCAATCTCAATTGGTCTCTGACAGAAAGGAGTTGCAAAAGTATTATCAACAATGACCCTTATCTTTTTATCTTCTGAAGCCTTTTTGTTATGTTTCTTAACTATTGTGCATATTTTTAAAATATCAATAAGTTCCATGTTCGGATTTGAAGGTGTTTCAAAATATACAACCCTAGTATCCTTTGTAAGGTTTTTAGAGAGGTTTTCTGGATTTTTTAAATCGAGAAGTTTCAGCTTTAAGCCCATTTTTGGATACCAGTTTTTAAAAAGCGAATAAGTGCTTCCATAAAGAACTCTGTGACTGATTATCTCATCTCCTGAAAATGCACATACTCCGACTGCTGCAGCTATTGCAGCCATGCCTGAAGCAAAGGTAACAGCACAATCCCCTCTTTCAGCAAAGGCAAGATTATCTTCAAGCATGCCACGTGTTGGTTCTCCAAGCCTGTCATAGATATATATTGGCGGATGATGGATTTCTTCTGTTGCATCTGCTCCAAACTCTTCAAATCCTCTTGCACCCCTTTTTACAGAATCAAGGCGGTAAGCAGATGAAGAAGAAATTGGCGGGACTACATGGTGCTTGTAGTCCCATTTTGTTGACTTAAATCTTCCATGTATCAAGAGAGTTTTTATTGAATAAAAACCGCTTTTTACCTTTTGAAACATCACCATAATTATTTACTCCTCCTTATAGACTTAGTTTAGTAAATCTTCAAAAATATTTACCTCTTTAAAAAATGGCATGTTTGGACGGAGTCAACAAAACTCAAATGTCAAAATCCAAATATCAAATGAATACCAAATTTGTTTAATGCCAAAATGAGAATATTTTCTTAGAAATTTTGATATTTGAACTTTGAATTTCATTTGAATTTTGAGCTTTGGCATTTGACATTATCTTTTAAAAACATGATTAAGATTATTAACACCATCTGGTGTAGTTCCAAACACTTTTCTCCAGACATCCTGACTTTCCATGCAGAGGTAAATTGGAATATTGCTGTTATAATTTCTTATGAGCAAAACCACTTTTCTGTATGCGTTAACTCTCAATGGTTTAAAATACCTGAGTTTCCTGTCAGGACATATTACCATTTCACCATTTAAAATATTACTTTGATAAAAGCGTTCACTAATAATTGACTTCATCTGCGGAGAAAAACGCAAACATCCAAGACTTATCCATGGTATTGATTTTGGATTTATATTTTTAAAAATTTTTTCAATAACTTTAGCATAATCTGCTTCCCATCCATCGTATAGAATTATTGGATCAAAATGGAAAGCTATATTGTATCCGTTCTGCTGACACACTACAGCGGCATCTATTCTCTGTTCAAGAGAAGCAGAACATAGCTCTTCAGAATCAATTATTCTTTGAGGGTTCACAGACCATGCAACAACTGTTTTCCCTCCATGGTCTAAGCCAACAAGGTTTCTTATCTCATTTGTTTTGGTTTTAAGCTCAAGAACTGCATTTTTTCTCCTTGCAAAAAATGGTACTATTATTTTTGAAAAACCTGTGAGGTAATCAAAAGCAAGGCTATCAGAAAGTTCTCCTGTCCCTATGCGAAAATATTTCGATTGATTCTTTTCTATAAGATTTTCTAACTCGCTGAGCATTGCATCTACATTAGAAAATACCTTCAAGAGAGGATTATTGTTAAGATATTCCTGCATTATGCAGTAAGAACAGTCAATTGGACAGTTGGTTGCAAAGTTAATAAAATAATAATTACAGCAAACCATTTCTTTTGTTCCAGGACACTTTTTTAAAAAAGATCCCTTATTCTCTGTTACAAGCAGATTCCTTTTCCCGCTGCCAACAGGATCATCAGATTTTAAAATTTTAGCCAAAACATCCCCTGAAGTATCTATATAAAATATACTGGAAGTATTTGCTGATGAAGCTATATTTTTGGCTATAACATTATCTTTGGATTTCTTCTCAATATAGATATTTTCTATAATAGACATAGTTAGATATATAAAAAAAATTTATTTTCTCACAATCTGTTCATTTTTCCTACAGTTTCTCTCCAAAAGCGCTTTTAAAAAATCTCCTTTTAATCTTTATGTAATTATTGATTATAGTTCAAGCCTTGCTGATGCATTAAGTTCAAACCTGCTTTTTTCACCTTTTAAAATCCTGTGATAACCTGCAAGACCAATCATTGCAGCATTATCAATGCAAAGCTTAGGGCTAGGATAATAAACTTTCAAACCATCTTCTTCTGCCCTTCTTTTTAATTCTGACCTTAATCCACTGTTACAGGCTACTCCTCCTGATATAGAAATTGCAGAACAGTTCATTTTTTCTGCAGCATAAATAGCCTTATCAACAAGAACATCAACAACTGCTCTCTGAAAGCCCGCTGCTATGTCAGAGAGGTGTTCATCGGAGATTTTCTTAACCTTAGCCTTTCTTGTTGCATCATCATAAAGATTATTTTTTTTCAAATATGTAAGCACTGAAGTTTTAAGGCCGCTGAAGCTGAAATTGAAAGGGCTATCAGGCATATTAGCTTTTGGAAACTGTATTGCCTTTTTGTTTCCATCTCTTGAAAGCCTGTCTATAACAGGACCTCCCGGATAGCCTAAATCAAGCATCTTGGCTACCTTATCAAATGCCTCTCCTGCAGCATCATCAACGCTTCTCCCAAGAAGCTGGTAACTGCCAATCCCTTTTACAAAATAAATATTGGTATGACCTCCTGAGACTATCAGTGAAACATACGGAAAGTTTATAGAAGGGTTTTCAAAAAGAATGGACAATAAATGTCCTTCTAAATGATTGATGCCAACAAATGGAATTCCTCTTACAAGTGATATTGCCTTTGCTACTGAAAGACCGACAAGCAAAGACCCAAGAAGTCCCGGACCATATGTTACAGCAATTGCTTCAATATCACTTAAATCTGTTTTTGCCTCTTTTAACGCTTCCTCTGTTGTTGGGATAATATCTTCAAGATGTTGTCTTGATGCAAGCTCAGGAACAACTCCTCCAAACCTTTTGTGAATATCAACCTGAGATGCAACAATATTCGATTTTATTTTGAGTCCATCTTCAAGGACTGCAACTGAAGTTTCATCACAGGAGCTTTCAATACCAAGAAGCAACATCTGTTTCACCCTCTATGCAAACACCTTTGTCAATATCAACAAGATAACCCTTTCCACCTGCCTTCTCAATCGCTTCAACAACCCTGTTTTCTTTGCCGGGAGCAAAAGCCAGAAAACATCCACCCCCTCCTGAGCCATTTATCTTGCATCCCAAAGCCCCGGCTGATTTTGCAGCATCTATTAATCTTTCTATTTTCTCTGTTGAAATCTGCAGGCCCTCTCTCAATGCTGAATGATGCCTGTCAAGCAATTTTCCAAAAACCTCATCATCAACTATCCCTTGTTCTATGAACTTCTTTGCCTCTTGTGTTAAATCCCTTGTCATAAGAGTTGCTTCAAGTTTTAACTTTGGTTCTTCAGGAAGACTTTTTAAAACTTCCTTGATTTTAAAAAGCTCTGTTTTTTCTAAATTAAAATCCTTAATCACTTCCCTGACCTTTTCTACTGCAAAATTTACATTATTTTTAATCCTGCTCAACCCCCCTTTTGTATCTTTCTGAACAAGGCTGTCACCAAGCACAAATCCACTGAGTTTGGTTTTTAGTTGTGATGCAACTGTTTTCTTTTTGCAGTCAATGTAGAGCAGACCTCCAAGGCTTGAACAGTAATGGTCCTGCATACCACCGGGTTCTTTAAACTCCTTCACCTCAGCCTCATATGCCAGTTCAGCAAGCCCTTCTCTTGTTACTTTCTGCGGATTGTCTGTTATTGTCAGTAAGAATTTAAGCCATCCGACTACCATTGCAGATGAACTTGACACCCCCTTGCCAATCGGGATATTGCTTTCTATGACACAATTATACCCCATACTAAACCTGTACCCGTATCTTTTTAAAACCCTAAGACTGCTTCTCAGATAATCCCTCTCTTTTTGAGGCAAAAAATCGCCTGATAAATTTATTGTCTCTTTTTCACCTATGTCAGGAAGTTCCATCTCAAAATAATTATGATTGTTTCTGAACCCTTCAATCCTTATTCTCATATTAATTGCCGCTGATATAACAGGAAGACCAAAATAATCCTGATGTTCTCCCAAAAGGCATATCCTTCCAGGCGCAGAAACCCTTATAGTCTTATCCTTTTTCATTTTTCAAACCGGCTAGCCCTTTAACTTGTAATAATAACATTGGAAATCGCTATGTCTTTGTTGTGGGAAATGGAAAGAAGTATTTTTGAAACTTTTAATCTTTTTGCAAGACGCAGAGTTTTATTGCGGAGGAAAATTTCAGGCTTTCCGCTTATTTCATTTACTATCTCAATGTCCTTCCAGCTTATTCCTTCTGTCCCCGTTTGGTTTAAGGCTTTATACACTGCCTCTTTTGCCGCAAACCTTGCTGCATAGTGCTGATACCTGTCTTTTTTCTTCTCGCAATACTCTATTTCTTTTTCAGTGAAAATCTTATTTAAAAATCTTTCCTTTTGTCTCCGGATAGTTTTTTTTATTCTTGATATCTCTATATGGTCAACACCAATACCAATAATCACTGTCCCACCACATTATTTTTAACGCTGATTATCTCGCCTCACTCTTAACAAGCCTGTCAATCTTCTTTCCAATAATGAGAATTTTTTCAAGCTCCTTTAAGTCCACCATATTAGGCCCGTCACACAACGCCTTTTGGGGATTTTCATGGACCTCCATATAGAGAAAATCACACCCCAGAGCAAGAGCGCTTCTTGTCAGAGGCATTACAAACTCCTTCTCTCCAGAAGAAGCCTTTCCGGCGCCTCCCGGAAGCTGAACACTGTGTGTGGCATCAAAACCAACAGGATATCCAAACCTACGCATTATCTCTAATCCTCTGAAATCGACTACAAGGTTGTTATAACCAAAAGAGCTTCCCCTTTCAGTTAACAGTATTTTCTGATTTCCTGCAGACTCAACCTTTTCAATTATGTTTTTTACATCCCAAGGCGCAAGGAATGGCCCCTTTTTAATATTGATTGCCTTTCTCTTTCTTGCTACTTCCTGAATCAGGTCTGTCTGTCTGCAAAGAAAAGCAGGAATCTGCATCACATCAAGAACCCCTGAAGATTTCTCTATCTCTGCAATCCTGTGAATATCTGAAAGAACCGGAATCTTATATTTTTCTTTAATCTCAGAAAGAATATCCAAGCCTCTATCTATCCCCGGTCCTCTGTAGGAATCGACTGATGAGCGGTTTGCCTTGTCAAAGGATGTTTTGAAAATCATCTGGATATCCAGTTTCTCAGACAATTCTTTTAGCCTCCCTGCAATGTCCAGGCAAATTCTCTTTGTTTCAATCACACAAGGACCCGCAATCAGAACAAAGGGATTATTGTTGCCAATCTCAATATTTCCTATTTTGACTATCCTGTTCTTCACAGAGTTATTCCCCCATTTTAAAGGTAATTTTATAAATTCTAAATTTTAATATCTAACAGGGTTCTGAAAAAGTTCAATTAATGTCATTACGAGAACCGATTTATCGGCTCGTGGTAATCTCATCTGGATTGCTTCGCTTCGCTCGCAATGACAGTCAAAAAAGGACTTCTTCAGCAACCTGCTAAATCCTAAAACAAATTCAAAACAGTTTAGAGTTCAGAATTTCGTATTTAGAATTTTTTAACCTCTTATAAGATCTACTCTACTCCTTCCACCTTCATGCTTATATCCACAGCGGATGGTGAATGTGTCAATGCCCCGATTGAAATCAGGTCAACTCCCATCAGGGCGATTTCCCTGATATTTGAAAGATTAACTCCCCCTGATACCTCAATCACAGCCTTTCCGTCTATCCGCTCAACAGCTTTTTTCATCTCATCTACGCCCATATTGTCAAGCATAACTATTTCAGCCCCTGCCTGCAGAGCCTCTTCTACTTCCTTTAAATTCGATGCCTCAACCTCAACCTTAAGGTAAGGGGGTACAAATTCCCTTATTCTTTCTACTGCCTCTTTTATTCCACCGCTTAATTTTATGTGGTTGTCCTTTATCAGTACTGCATCAAACAGACCAAACCTGTGGTTTTTACCTCCGCCAACACTTACAGCATATTTTTCAAGCACTCTCCACCCCGGAGTTGTTTTTCTTGTATCAACAATCTTGGCTTTTGTGCCTTCTACCTGTGCGGCAAATTTCGAAGCATATGTTGCAATGCCTGACAGCCTCTGGAGAAAATTAAGCACTACTCTTTCGTATGAGAGAATTACCTTTGCATTTCCTTCAATAGTTGCAATTATCTCACTCTTTGGAACAGAATCTCCATCTTTAAAAAATGCCTTGAAGTTAAAATTCTGATGAGATTTTTTAAAAATTCTCGGAACAATATCTATCCCTGCAAGCACCATTGTGTCTTTTGCCAGAAAGATGCCTTTAGCCTGTGTTTCCTCCTCTATTATCCCATCAGTTGTTAAATCGCCACTCCCTATGTCCTCATTCAGCGCCCAGTCAATCAGCTGGTCAATCTTTTTCCAGTCAAGTCTCACCATTACTGTAACTCCTCAAGAGCCTTAAGATGCCCTTCAATCTTTATCTTTTCTTTAATGAGCTCATTATGTTTTTCCTTGTCCTTTTCCACTACTTCAGCAGGGGCATTTTTAATAAAATCTTCATTTTTAAGTTTTCTCTCAAGGACGGAAAAATCTTTTTCAAGCTTATTAATCTTTTTCTCAAGCCTTTTTTTCTCTTCTTCAAAATCAAGTATACCTTCAAGAGGAACAAACAATTCCATATTCCTGACAATGCCTGTGGCAGAAGCCTTTGGCTTGGACAAATTTATACCAACATTAATCTCAGATGTCCTGCATAATTTCGAGATATACTCTCTTGCTGAATCAATCCTTTCACTATCAGATGAATCAGGTGTCTTTATATATACCTTTATCCGTGTTGAAGGCGGTATATCCATTTCACTCCTGATATTCCTTATCACTTTTATCAGGCTTTTTAGTTCTTCAACGCGTGCAGTTTCTTCAGGATAAAAATCAACGTCATCTTGCTTCGGATAAGAAGAAATCATTATGCTTTCAATGCTCTTTTCAGGCTTTACATATTGCCATATCTCCTCAGTTATAAAAGGCATAAACGGATGAAGAAGCCTTAATATCCTTTCAAGCACATCAGTTAAAACTTTCTGGGCTGTTCTTTTTCTTATCTCATTTGTCTCCTGAATCAGATCCGGTTTTGTAAACTCAATATACCAGTCACAGTATTCATGCCACAGGAACTGATAAATACTGTTAGCTGCTTCATTAAACCTATAGTTGTCAAAAGCATCTCTTACTTCCTTAATCACTTCATGCAATTTACTGTAAATCCATTTGTCAATATCTGAAAGGATGAAATCCTTTTCATCCTGCGGTTTCCTTGAAAAGTCTCCTGTGTTTGAGATTACAAACCTTGATGCATTCCATAGTTTGTTGGCAAAATTCCTGTAACCCTCAAGCCTCTCCTCTGAAAGCCTGATATCCCTGCCCTGTGAAGCTAAAGCTGCAAGGGTAAACCTTAATGTATCAGCCCCAAATTTTCCAATTATATCAAGAGGGTCAACGACATTCCCCCTTGACTTGCTCATTTTCTGCCCTTCAACATCCCGTATCAGCGCGTGAATGTAAACATCTCTGAAAGGCACATCCTTCATGAATTTTAATCCAAGCATTATCATCCTGGCAACCCAGAAAAAAAGAATATCAAAGGATGTAACAAGACAGGATGTCGGATAGAATGTTTCAAGCTCCTTTGTTCGTTCAGGCCATCCCATTGTAGAAAATGGCCAGAGTCCTGAACTAAACCAGGTATCCAGAACATCGCTTTCCTGAACAAGTTCATCGCTTTCGCATTTTCTGCATTTTAAAGGCGCATCTTTTTCAACCAGAACCTCTCCGCATTTTTTGCAATACCATGCGGGTATCCTGTGTCCCCACCATATCTGTCTTGATATGCACCAGTCCCTGATATTTTCCATCCACTCAAAATAAGTGTTTTCCCAGCCCTTTGGTATAATTTTTATTTTACCGCTTCTGACAGCCTCAATTGCAGGCTTTGCCAAATCCTTTGTCTTGACAAACCACTGCTTTGAAAGATATGGCTCCACAACTGTCCTGCACCGGTAACAATGCCCAACACCGTGAAGATAATCCTCTGTCTTTACGAGCAACTCCTGTCCCTCTAAATCTTTTAAAATAACTTCTCTTGCTTTAAAGCGCTCAAGACCATTATATTTACCAGCCAACTCATTAAGAAGACCATTCTCAGCAAGGACATTTACCTGAAGAAGATTATGGCGCAGGCCTATTTCAAAGTCATTTGCATCGTGAGCAGGAGTAACTTTAAGCGCCCCTGTGCCAAAATCCATTGAAACATAGTTGTCTTCAATTATTGGAATTTCCCTGTTCATCAAGGGAAGGATTACTTTTTTCCCTCTGAATTCCCTGTATCTTTCATCTTCAGGATTAATTGCAACTGCCGTGTCACCAAGCATTGTCTCAGGCCTTGTTGTTGCAACAGTCAAGAATTTTCCTTTTTCTCCAAGAACAGGATAATTAATATGGTAAAGTTTTCCCTTTGTCTCCAAATGCTCAACCTCAAGGTCAGAAAGGGCTGTACGGCATCGCGGACACCAGTTGATTATATAGTTTCCGCGGTAAATAAGGCCCTCTTGGTAGAGGCGGATAAAAACCTCCTTAACAGCATCTGAAAGCCCTTTATCCATTGTAAATCTTTCTCTCTGCCAGTCACAGGAGCACCCCATTCTTTTAAGCTGTTTTATTATCAATCCTCCTTTTTTCTCCTTCCATCTCCATACCCGCTTAATAAACTCTTCTCTCCCGATATCATCTCTTTTTATTCCCTCTTTCATCAACTCCTTCTCAACTACGTTCTGAGTTGCAATCCCTGCGTGGTCAGTGCCCGGAATCCAGGCTACGTTGTATCCATCCATTCTCTTAAACCTTGCAAGAATATCCTGAAGGGTATTGTTAAGGGCATGTCCTATATGCAGGCTTCCTGTTACATTTGGAGGAGGGATTACAATTGAGTAAGAAGGTTTTTCAGAATTCTTGTCCCCGTGAGAGAAATTCCTCTCAAGCCAGAACTCATACCACTTCTCCTCAATACCTTTTGGCTCATACCCCTTCTGAAGCTCAATTTCCATCTTCTAAAAAACTCCTTTTGCCTTTGTTGAAACCCGAGTTAATATATCCCTAAAATATAATAAACGTGGTTTCTCCCCACGTCTTAATAAAATAACCAAGGCATCTTGCCTCTTGCATAATACAGGCAGGATGCCTTCCCTGTCTTTTGCATAATTAAGAATATACTATTATCAAATTGCAACTTATATCCCGCGCAGATTTAAATTACTAACAGAAAGGCATTAGGGTGTCAAGGCTTAGAAAAGACGTTGTGTTAGCAAAGTAAATGTGATTATATTTGAAAGTAAAGCTTTGAAAAATCTTTTGTTCAATAATAAAGGAGGTTTTTGGAATATGAAAAGAAAATTTCATTTATTAAACCTTGCAGCCTTTTCATTTCTTGTTTTCATTTTAACAGGAAACAATCTCTATTCCCAGCATCAGCACGGACACCCTCCCGGCTCTGTTGACGGTTACATAAACATGCTTGAAACTCCTGACAGGGCTTCCTGGCAAATGCCTGAAAAAGTAGTAAACTATCTTGGGATAAAAGAAGGAGATGTGATTGCTGATATAGGCGCAGGTTCTGGATATTTTACGGTTTTTCTCTCAAAGAAAGCCGGAAACAATGGAAAGGTTCTTGCCTGCGACATAGAAAAGGGAATGATAAATTACATTGAAGAAAGAATTAAGAAGGAAAATTTAAAAAATGTTGTCCCTGTTCTGTGCAAGCCTGATGACCCGATGCTTTCTCCTTCCTCTGCAGATTTAGTCTTTATATGCGACACATACCACCACATAGAAAAGAGGAATGAATACCTGAAGCTTTTAAAAAAATATTCAAAACCTGAAGGAAGGATTGCAATTATAGATTACCAGAAAAAAGAAACTCCTCACGGTCCTCCCTTGTCAATGAGGATATCAAAAGAAAATATTGTGAAGGAAATTACTGATGCCGGCTATAAGCTTGAGGCAGAATTTTTCTTCCTGCCATACCAGTATTTCCTTGTCTTCAGGAAATAATGAACAAATATTTTTATGCCATTTCCGCTAAAATAAATGTTCTCTGGATTCCTGCTGGAATTTACCCTCATGTAAATGGGAGACAGGAATCATCATGAGCTTTTGGCTCACAGAGAGGCATGAAAATAATCATGCGAGACCTGCCGGCAGGCAGGCGACTGATCTACTGGTGAATTGTTGTAAGTTTAATGGTAGGACAGGCGTCCCGCCTGTCCGAGGGGATTTTGAGTCAATGACAATAATTAATTAGGATAGCATTTGAAGCAAATTACCCCGTGCTTCCGCACGGGGCTTTTGAATATATTTTTGCTAAAGTATAAGAGGAATATAAACCTTTATTTTGAGGATTTAGTAAATATGGATAAAACTGTTGTGATAATCGGTGCAGGGGCATCAGGGCTTACATCAGGGATATACCTTTCCCAAAAGGGTTTTAATGTAAAAGTCTTT